>NZ_VFOV01000001.1:4752500-4970507 GCF_006716315.1 Nocardioides albertanoniae
CGGATCCGGGGCACGCTGCCCAGCGGCGGCCCCGGCAACCTGCTCGCGGCCCGGCTGCACCAGCCGGTGGAGGCGACGTTCGAGCACTACCTCGCCACCCGGGCGATCGAGACGTTGGAGACGTACGCCGCCGAGACGCACGACCCTGGTAAGCCGTTCTTCCTGGCCCTGCACTTCTTCGGGCCTCACCTGCCGTACATCCTGCCGGACGAGTTCTTCGACCTGTTCGACCCGGCCGACGTCGAGCTGCCCCGGTCGGTCGCGGAGACGTTCTGGGGAAAGCCCCCGGTGCAGAAGAACTACAGCGCCCACTGGACGTTCGACACCATGCCGATAGAGACGACGCGCAAGCTCATCGCGGTCTACTGGGGCTACGTCGCGCTCATCGACCAGCAGATCGGCCGGGTCATGGAGGCGATGGAGCGGCTCGGGCTGGTCGACGACACGGCGGTCTTCTTCACCTGCGACCACGGCGAGTTCACCGGCTCTCACCGACTGCACGACAAGGGGCCGGCGATGTATGAGGACATCTACCGGACACCGGGTCTGCTGCGGGTGCCGGGGCAGCCGGCCGGCGTCGTGCGAGACGAGTTCGTGAGCCTGCTCGACTGCACCGCGACGATCCTCGAGCTCGCCGACATCGACCCGAAGCAGGCGGTCGACTCACGCAGCCTGCTGCCCCTGGTCGGCGGCGAGGAGGCCGAGTGGGACGACTACATCGTCTGCGAGTTCCACGGTCACCACTTCCCCTATCCCCAGCGGATGCTGCGCACGAAGCGCTATAAGCTGGTGGTGAACCCCGACTCGGTCAACGAGCTCTACGACCTGGAGTCCGACCCCGACGAGCTGCTGAACCGCTACGAACTGCCCGAGATGAAGGAGGTCCGCACGCAGATGATCCGGCGTCTCTACGCCGTGCTTCGCGAGCGCGGGGACAACTTCTACCACTGGATGACGTCCATGTACGACGTCGGCGACGTCGCGTACGACCCCACGCTGAGCGGCCTGGACGAAGCCACCTATCAAGGAGCGAGGCGTGAGTGAGGGCAGCACCGGCGCGGTCGAGCGAACCGATCAGGTCGCGTCGTGCTGCTCGCCGAGCCTGGAGCACGACGGGCCCCGGCAACCTCGCACAGCCGCGCCGGAGACCGACCTCACGGCTCACCGCATGGAGCAGCGCCCGATCCCGGGCGGTCGCTTCCTCATGGGCGACAACCTGGGCGACGGGAGCCCGGCCGACGGAGAGCTCCCCGTACACGAGGTCCACGTCGACCCGTTCGTCATCGACGCCACCACGGTGACGAACGCCGCCTTCGCCGAGTTCGTCGACGCGACGGGCTACGTGACCGAGGCGGAGTCGTACGACTTCTCCGCGGTGTTCCATCTGGCGCTCGAGGCACAGGACTCGGACGTGCTGGGTGCGGCTCCCGGCACCCCGTGGTGGCTCGGGGTGCGCGGAGCGACCTGGCGACACCCGGGAGGGCCGCTCAGCGACCTGACCGGGCTGGAGGACCATCCCGTGGTGCACGTGAGCTGGAACGACGCGCTCGCCTACTGCCGGTGGAGCGGGCGGCGACTGCCCACGGAGGCCGAATGGGAGCTCGCCTCGCGGGGTGGCGCGACCGGCGCTCGATTCCCCTGGGGCGACGAGGTGAAGGCAGGCACCGAGTGGCGGGCCAACATCTGGCAGGGCGACTTCCCGGTGAGCAACACCGCCGAGGACGGCTGGACGACCACCGCGCCGGTGCGGTCCTTCGCGCCCAACTCCTACGGGCTCTGGCAGACCGTCGGGAACGTCTGGGAGTGGTGCGCCGACTGGTTCGACCCGGCCTACTACCGGGTCGCGCCGAGCGAGAACCCGACCGGCCCCGCCCAGGGCACGACGCGGGTGCTCCGGGGCGGCTCCTACCTCTGCCACGACTCGTACTGCAACCGATACCGCAACGCCGCCCGCTCCTCGAACACACCCGACTCGTCGATGGGCAACACCGGCTTCCGCACCGTCGCGGCGACGCCGGACGTCCCGGACACCTGGCGATGAGGACGCGGTTCCCGGCGAAGGTCTACGGGCACGGCACCGAGCCGGACCCTCGGTTCACCCTCGCCAACGAGCGGACCTTCCTCGCCTGGATCCGGACGTCACTGGCGCTCCTGGCAGCAGGGGTCGCCCTGCTCGCGCTCGACCTGCCGCTGCACGCAGGGCTGCAGCTGGCCGCGGCAGCCATCTTCACGCTCGCGGCGCTGGGGGCCGCCGCCTGGGCGTGGTTCTCGTGGGCCGCCGCCCAGCGGGCGCTGCGGATCGGGTCACCGCTGCCGGGCCTGGGCATCGGCGGCGGTCTCGCCGCGCTGCTCGTCGTGGCCCTCGTGCTGCTGCTCACCGGCGCGCTCCTCGGCGGTCCGGGGCGGGGCTGATGCGACCGACTCCCGGTGTGCAGGCCGAACGCACCCTGCTCGCCTGGCAGCGGACGAGCCTCTCGATCGCGGCCGGCGGTGCACTGCTGCTCCACTACACGGTCGAACGGTTCGCCACGGCCGGCGTGGTCGCCGGAGCCCTTGCGCTCTCCGCCTCCGTCGGCTGCTACCTGGCGAGCCGGCGCCGCTATGGCGCCGCTCACCGTGACACCGGCGGGAACGGCCGGGTGCAGGATGCTGGTCTCCCCTGTGCGCTGATGTCCCTCGCCGTGATCGTGCTCGCTGCGGCCGTCTTCTGCCTGTGCCTCGTCCGAGCGACCGAGGTGCTGGGGTAGGACTGTGCTGGGTAGCTCTGTGCTGGGGTAGGACTGCAGCCTTCCCTCCCGTGCCGTCGAGGCCCGATCACTGAAGCCGGCGGAAGTCATCGATCCAGGCGTACCCCGGGGTCGACGTCCTCCCGTGGGGCTGGACGGTCAGCGAGGCGAACACGCTGTTGAGCAGCCACGGGGTCTTCGTCGCGCTCCAGTTGGCGGTCATCGAGGAGATCTGAGGGAAACCGTACGTCGCCACGGCGAGTCGTCCCGTGCCTCGGAACCGCGCCATCTCGTCCCTCAACAGATGCTTCTTGGACTCGAACCACGGGCTCTGCGCGAGGAGCTCGTTCCACTTGCGCGACCGGAAGGGATGCTCGATCGCGTCGCCGATGACCTGCCACACCTCCGTGTCGGGGGCGTAGGCGTAGCGCCGGGCGAACGCCGCCGGGATCCGGTCGGTCATGTGCCGCTTCCAGTAGGAGACCAGCGAGAACTCGGTGACGAGGAAGGTCTGTTCGGGGCGGAGCCGCGGCAGGGTGTAGTCGAGAAAGTCCTGGATCCGAGCCTCGTCGGGGACGTGCGGATGCAGGTCGACCCCCTCGATCTCGGGGGTCTTGCGCACGAACGCGAGGTAGCGCTCGACGGCCGGGGTGCGGTTCGCCGCCAGATCCAGTCGGTTGAGAGCCCCCATGAACAGGTGGGTCGAGCAACCCGCGCCGCCGCACAGCTCGGCGCGGGCCTCGATGACGTGACGCGCGATCGCCTCGTAGAACCTGTTGAGCCGTTGGTCGCGCTCGTTCCGTCTGCTCTCGATGAAGGGTTCGTTGCCGATGGTGACGACATCGACGGTCCCGAGCACCGTGGGCAGCACGCGGTCCAGCCGCGCGAGCTCGGCGGCCATCTCCTTGCTCCCAGGGCTCGGGAAGGAGCTGTCGGACTTCGGAAACTTCAGGCTCAGCACGGTGCGGAGCCCTCGGTCGTGGGCCTCGTGAACCGCCGTGATCGTCTCGCTCTCGCTCGGCGGCACGCGGTCGGCCTCGGGCAGTGGGTAGAAGCCACGCACCCAGCTCGCACGCGCCTGACGCAGCTCGCGGAAGTCGAGCTGGTCGAGGTTCTCGTTGTAGTTGGCGCCGAGCACGCCCAGCGCCGGTAGCGGTTCGACGTCGGCACGCTCGCCACCCCGGTCGCTGCTCCGGTCGCCGCCCCCGGTGGTGAGAGCGACGACCGCGAACGTCACGGCGACGAGACCGGCGATAGCGACCGCGCTGACAACGAGGCGGTGTCGTGGCATGGGATCAGCTCCGAGTCCGTGAGTTGTCATGTCGGCACCGACGCTCCGACCGGCCAGATGTGGCGTGGTCGGTGCCGGCGGACGGTGGCTCCCCGCAGATTCAGCCAGGGTGCATTTTCTCCGTCAATGCTTCGACGGAAAGTCGGCCCGCCCGCCCGGATCGGTTACCCGTGCGTACGACTTTGCGTGGTTCTCCGTCATGAGCTGCAACATCTCGCGTCTCATGAGCGTCTCGGTTACTGGAACGCAATGTTCCGGTAAAACGTGACTTGCGTAACTTTGGCGTGAGAATGTTCGTTCAGAACATTGCGATTTTGGGGAGCAAGACTCGGAGCACCGCTGTCCGGGGATTGAAAGGGAGATTGGATGTCCGCTTCGCGCTACAGCCGCCTTCAGAAGGCGACCGCGCTCGTTCCGCTCGCGCTGCTCAGCGCGGCCTGGACGGTCAACGTCACCGGTCTGACGCAGTCGAGTGCCACCGCATCAGGGACCACCTACAACGACGCCTTCAGCCTGCCTGACGGCACCTCGGTGCCGGCCGAGGCGATCGAGGCGCCGGCGAGCGTGTCGGCCTCGACCAACAAGGGCGACGACGGCAAGTCGATCGCCGGCTCGGCCAACGCCGCCGGCATCCCGTCGGCCGCCCTCTCGGCTTATCAGCGCGCGGCCACCGTCATCAACGCAGCAGACGCCACCTGCAAGATCGACTGGCCCCTGATCGCCGCGATCGGGCGGGTCGAGTCCAACCACGGGCGCGCGAACGACAACCGACTCTCCGCCGAGGGCATCTCGACCCCCGGCATCTTCGGCCTGCCGCTCAACGGCAAGGGCAACGTCGCCCAGATCACCGACACCGACGGTGGGCAGTACGACGGCGACACCGACTACGACCGCGCGGTCGGCCCCATGCAGTTCATCCCGTCCACCTGGGCGATGGTCGGCGTCGACGCCGACGGCGACGGCAAGCGCAACCCGCAGGACATCAACGACTCCGCTCTCGCGACGGCCGTCTACCTCTGCTCCGGCCCCGACAACCTCTCCACCGACCAGGGCGCACGGAAGGCTGTCTTCCGCTACAACCACAGCCAGGCGTACGTCTCGACAGTGCTCGGCGTCGCCGAGGCCTACCGCTCGGGCGACTTCACCTCGATCCCGAACAGCACGGTCCCGGCCGACTACGCGATCCCGAAGATGGACGCTCCCGGCACCGAGAAGCAGAAGGGCCGTGAGCTCCGGGCAGGCGGCAAGCAGGCCGGCCCGCGCGGCGGCGCCTCCCATGCTCCCTCCTCGCCCGGCGACGCTCCTGCCGATTCCAAGCCCGGCGGCGGCGACGCTGGCAGCCCCGGCGGAGGCGGCGACAACGGCGGAGACGACGGCACCACCGACCCGGCGAAGCCGCTCGAGCCGGTGACCAAGCCTGTCGAGAAGATCGCCGCCAGCACCGACGAGCTGCTCAAGATCTGCACCGACGCATTCGCCAAGAAGTACCCCGGCATGCTCGGGGTTCTCAGCGGCCCGATCCAGACCTGCGTCAACCAGCTGGCCACCAAGACCGTCCCTGAGGCGCTCGGCGCCGTCGGTGGCGTGCTCGGAGGACTCGTCGGCGTGATCAACAACATCCTGACCCTCGGTCTGAAGAACTGACGGTCACGCACGAAGGGCCCCGCCATCGTGGCGGGGCCCTTCGTCGTGGGACGTACGTCGGCGCTGGCCGCCTCAGGCAGCGGGCTGGTCGTCCTCGTACTCGGTGACGAAGGCACGGCCGGCATCACGCACCGCGGCGAGGGTGGAGGCGTCGGCCAGCAGCGAGCTGAGGTGGTAGTCGGCGACCGACCGGGCCAGCGCGTGCGAGTTCGTCGGCGCGGCCTCGTCTTCGCGGCGACCGTGCCAGAGCCGGTGCTGGGCACCCTCGTTGAGCGAGAGCAGCATCAGCGCGGTGTCGACCGGGTCGGTCTCGCGCAGCTCACCGCTGTCGACACCCAGCTCGACGAGCCTGGCAGATACGGCACGGAGCTTGTCGCAGTCGTCGTCGAACCCCTCGAAGACCTGGGGCTGCCCCTGGGCGGCCACCTCCAGCTCGTAGAAGTCGAGCGGAGCCGTGCACAGCTGGCGCACGTCGGTGTAGAGGAAGGCGTAGAGGCGCGGAGCGACCGGGCCGTCCTCCTCCATGAGCTTCTCCGCGAGCGTGAGCGACTCGCGGTTCTTCTCCATCAAGGTCGAGAGGATCTCTTCCTTGGACTTGTAGTAGTAGTACATCGAGGACTGGCGCAGCCCGACGCTCTCGGCGATCTGACTGATCGTCGTGGCAGCGACACCTTGGGCGGTGAAGAGCCGCGAGGCCTCCTTGAGGATCTCTTCTCGCGGGTTGGCCGAATCTCGTCCGCTGTTACGGGGTCGACCGGTGCGCTTCGGGTTGCCCAACTCTCGATCGGTCACGCTTTCAAGCCTACTCTCCGGAGATGTTCCACGTCACCGAGCTGCCCGGGTCGCTGGAGCGCCGATCAGCCCCGCAGCCAGCCTGCTGCCTCGGTGGCCCAATAGGTCAGGATCACGTCCGCACCCGCCCTCTTGAAGGCGGTCAGTGTCTCCAGGATCGCCGGTTCGCGGTCGATCCAGCCGTTCGCCGCGGCGGCCTCCAGCATCGAGAACTCACCTGAGATGTTGTAGGCCGCGACAGGAACATCGACAGACTCACGCACTCGCTGCAAGACGTCGAGATACGGAAGCCCGGGCTTGACCATCACGATATCGGCGCCCTCGGCCACGTCAAGGAGCGCCTCGCGCACGCCCTCCAGCGCGTTGGCCGGGTCCTGCTGGTAGGTGCGGCGGTCACCCTTGAGCGAGGAGTCGACAGCCTCCCGGAACGGTCCGTAGAAGGCCGAGGCGTACTTCGCGGAGTAGGCGAGGATCGACACGTCGGTGTGGCCGCCGTGGTCGAGCGCGTCGCGGATGACGCCGACCTGACCGTCCATCATCCCGGACGGACCGACCATGTGGGCTCCCGCTTCGGCATGGGCGATCGCCATCTGAGCGTAGATCTCGAGGGTGGCGTCGTTGTCGACGGAGCCATCCTCGGCGAGCACGCCGCAGTGGCCGTGGTCGGTGAACTCGTCGAGGCACAGGTCGCTCATCACGGTGAGCGCGTCGCCGACCTCGGAGACGACGTCGGCGATCGCGACGTTGAGGATGCCCTCCGAGTCGAGTGCCCCGGAGCCGACCGCGTCCTTCGTCTCCGGCACGCCGAAGAGCATGATGCCGCCGATGCCGGCCGCGGCCGCCTCGGCCGCAGCCTTGCGTAGCGACTCGCGGCTGTGCTGGACGACGCCCGGCATGGTCGAGATCGGGACCGGCTCGTCGACGCCTTCCCGCACGAACGCGGGCAGGATCAGGTTGGCGGGACGTACGGCTGTCTCCGCGACCATCCGACGCAGCGTCGGCGTGCGGCGCAGCCGGCGGGGACGGATCACGGGCTTCTCGATGTTCATCTGCACTCCATCACGAATGGGTACGTTCCACGGTAGTGCAACAGCCGCGTGCTCCCACACTCGGGAGCACGCGGCCGTCGGGATCGTTCACCGAGCTACCTCGGTGAGCATCCGCCGCTCAGCTGGTGCGTGACCGGCGGCGCGACGCCGGGCGACGGTCGGACGGCTTGGTGACCGGCAGACCCTGCTCGACCAGAGCGGCGCGACGGGCGGCACCGAAGTCGGCGAGCGCCTCGGTGAGCGCCTCGATCGACGGCTCCGGCGACATCACGTCGACGCGCAGGCCGTGCTCCTCGGCGGTCTTCGCCGTGGCCGGGCCGATCGCGGCGATCACCGTGGAGGTGTGCGGCTTGCCCGCGATGCCGACCAGGTTGCGGACCGTGGACGAGGAGGTGAAGACCACCGCGTCGAACTTGCCCGTCTTGATCGCGTCGCGGGTCGGCGCGGGCGGCGGAGCCGCCCGGACCGTGCGGTAGGCGGTGACGTCGTCGCACTCCCAGCCGAGGTCGACCAGGCCCGCGATGAGGTTCTCGGTGGCGATGTCGGCGCGCGGGAGGAAGACCCGGTTGATCGGGTCGAGGTCCTCGTCGAACTCCGGCCACACTTCGAGCAGACCGGCCGCCGACTGGTTGTCGGTGTGCGGCACCAGGTCGGGGCGCAGGCCCCAGGCCTCGAGCGCCTGAGCGGTCTTCTCGCCGACCGCGGCGATCTTGAGACCGGAGAAGGCACGGCAGTCGAGGCCGTACTCGTCGAACTTCTCCCGCACCGCGCGCACCGCGTTGATCGAGGTGAAGGCGATCCAGTTGTAGCGGCCCTCGACGAGACCGCGTACGGCCTTGTCCATCTGCTGCGGGTTGCGCGGCGGCTCGACGGAGATCGTCGGGACCTCCTCGGGCACGGCGCCGAAGCCCTTCAGCTTCAGCGACAGCGCCGGCGCCTGCTCCTTCGTACGCGGCACCAGCACGCGCCAGCCGAAGAGCGGCTTCGTCTCGAACCAGGAGAGCGTCTCGCGCAGGTTGACGACCTTGCCGATCACCACGATCGCGGGCGGCGCCATCCGGGCGGCGCGGGCGTCGACGGCGACGTTCTCCAGCGTCGACTCGACGGTTGCCTGCTCGGTGGTGGTGCCGACGCGGGTGATCGCGACCGGGGTCTTGGCCGGACGGCCGGCGGCGACGAGCTCCTTGGCGATGTCGCCGATCATGCCGACACCGGAGAGGAGCACCAGGGTGCGGTTGTCCGCGTACTGGCTCCAGTCGATCTTCTCGTTGCAGGTCACGACCGCCACCTCGTGGTGGTCCTTGGTGGTGAGCGGGATGCCGGCGTAGGCCGGGACCGCGCTCACCGAGGAGACGCCGGGGACGATCTCGAAGCCGATGCCCGCCTTGGCGCACGACTGCGCCTCCTCGGGGCCGGAGGCGTAGAGGAACGGGTCGCCGGTCATCAGCCGCACGACGCGCTTGCCCAGCTTGGCCTGCTTGACGACGGCCTTGGCACGGGCGGCGTTGGCCAGCGGCTGGCCGTCGACGCCGAACCCGCCGTCGATGAACTCGGGTCCGACCGGCTCCGGAGCCTCTTCGCCCTCGGCCGGCTCGACCGGCTCGGGGATGCCGAGGACGCCGCGCACCATCGATGCGTGCTCGGGCGCCTCGGTCACGACAACATCGGCCTGCTCGAGCAGGTCGATCGCCCGTACGGTCAGCAGCTCGGGGTCACCGGGACCGCTGCCGACGAAGGACACCCAGCCCAGTGGGGTGGCCGAACCCTGCTCGGCCTTCTGCTCGGTGGTCTTAGCTCGGGTCATGAGTTGTGCACCTTGTCCTGCTCGGGAGCGGTCTGGGGGGAACCGCCCGTGTCCATGACAGCCTGGCCACTGCTCGTCGCCTCGGGCTGCGCTTCGGCGTTGTCCGTGGGTTCGTCGGTCAGGTCTGCAGCACCCTCGGCAAGCATCTCCTCGCCGAGCCGTCGTCCGACGCCCGCGGCGTCGTCGACCGGCCCTGATGCGGAGAGGCGCACCGAGAGCGAGCCGTCGAGCGAGAGCGCTACTGCCCGCACCCACAGCTCTGGTCCTTCTTCGCCCTCGACCAGGTCGGCGAGGGTCCCGATGGGCGCGGCACAGCCGCCTTCCAGGGTGGCGAGCACCGCTCGCTCCGCCTCGACGATCGCTCGGGTGGACGAGTCGTCGAGGGAGGTCAGGATCTTGCGTACGTCGGCATCGGCGTCGCCGTCACGGCACTCGACCGCGAGGGCCCCCTGCCCGGGAGCCGGCAGCACCTGGATCGGGTCGAGGATCTCGGTGGCCTCGTCGAGCCGGTCGATGCGGGCCAGGCCCGCCCGCGCGATGACGATGGCGTCGAACTCGCCCGACCGGACCTTGCCGATGCGGGTGTCGATGTTGCCGCGGATGCCGCCCAGCTCCAGACCGAGGCCGAGCGCCTTGATCTGGGCGACCCGCCGCGGCGAGCCGGTGCCCACGCGCGAGCCCGGCGGGAGCTCACCGAGGGTGAGCCCGTCGCGCGCCACGACGACGTCGCGCGGATCCTCACGCGGCAGCACCGCGGCCAGATCGATGCCTTCCTCGGGATAGGTCGGCAGGTCCTTGAGCGAGTGGACCGCGAGGTCGATCTCCTTGGCGTGGAGCGCGTCGCGCAGGGCACTGACGAAGACGCCGGTCGAGCTCGAGCTGGTCAGCGGGGTGTTCGTGGCCTGCGTGCGGTCGCCGTCGGAGACGATCTCGACCAGCTCGACGATGTATCCCCGGGCGCGGAGCATGTCGGCGACGAGGGTCGACTGGGTGACGGCGAGCCGGGAACGGCGGGTGCCGAGACGAAGGGTCCTCATGCGGATCCTCCTTCATGGGTGGGGGGCTTTGCGACGGAGGTGGCCGCTGTCGACACCTCCGCGCGGGTCACCGAGGCGACTGCCTCGGGGTCGAGCGCGAAGAGCTCTGCCAGAGCGGCGGCGTAGGAGACCGCGCCGCTCTCGTTGGCGAGCTCCTTGACCCGGACGGTCGGCTCGTGGAGAAGCTTGTCGGCCACCCGGCGTACGGTGCGCAGGACCTCGGCACGGGTGGCCTCGTCGAGGTCGGGAAGCTTGCCGTCGAGACGGTCCATCTCGGCGTCGACGACGCCCGTCGCCATGGTGCGGAGAGCGACGACCGTCGGGGTGACCGCCGACTGACGACGAGCGCTGAGGAACGCCGCGACCTCCTGGGTCACGATGTCGCGCACCGCGAGCACCTCCCGGCCGGCCGGCGAGGCGTGCAGCTCGTCGGCGAGCGCGGCCAGGTCGATCAGCGTCACGCCCGGCAGCGAGCCGGCCGCGGGGTCGATGTCGTGGGGCAGCGCCAGGTCGATCAGCGCGATCGGGCGGCCGCTGCGGTCACCGACCATGTCGGCCCGGACGAGCAGGCCGCTCGCACCCGCGCAGGTGATGACGATGTCGGCCGCGGCGACCTCGTCGGCCAGCTGGACGAGCTCGGCCGAGCGCGCGGAGTATTCGAGCGCGAGCCGCTCGGCGTTCTTCACGGTGCGGTTGACGACCACGATGTCGGCGGCCTCCATCCGGGAGACCGTCGCGGTGGCCAGCCCGGCCATCGCGCCGGCGCCCACGACGACGACCCGCTTGCCGCGTACGTCACCGACGGCTCGGGCCGCGCGGCCCAGCGATGCGGTCACCAGCGACGGGGCGGCCCGGTCGATGTCGGTCTCCGCGCGCGAGCGCTTGCCGACCCGCAGGGCCTGCTGGAACAGGCTGTTGAGCGCCGGACCGACCGTGCCCATCTCCTGGCCGAGCTGGAGCGCGGACCGCGCCTGCCCCAGGATCTGGCCCTCGCCCACGGCCATCGAGTCGAGGCCGGCGACCACCTTGAACAGGTGGGAGACGGCACCGTCGTCATAGTGGACGTAGAGGTGCGGCAGCATCTTCTCGAGCGTCTGGCCGGCGCCCTCGATGATGCGGCGGGAGAGCTCCTCGACGGAGCCGTGGAACCGCTCCACCTCGGTGTAGATCTCGAGGCGGTTGCAGGTCGCGATGACCGCTGCCTCGCTGACGTGTTCACAACCAGCCACGTCAGTGAGCAGCTTCTGCAGCCCGTCGATGTCGACCGAGGCCGCCTCGAGCAGCGAGACCGGAGCAGAGTTGTGCGAGATCCCGACGACCAAGACACTCATGCGGAAACTCCTTCCCCAGAACCATCATCCACCGATTCCTCGGCCTCCGCGGCCTTGCGCGACTCGTGATACGCGAGGATCTGGAGCTCGATGGAGAGGTCGACCTTGCGTACGTCGACACCGTCGGGCACGTTGAGCACGGCGGGCGCGAAGTTGAGGATGCTGCTGATGCCGGCCTCGACCATCGCGTCGGCGACGTCCTGGGCGGCTGCGGCGGGCACCGAGATCACCCCGATCGAGACCTGCTCGGCGGTGACGATCTCGGCCAGGTCGGCAAACGGCCGGACCGCGATGCCGGCGACCGTGCGGCCCTGCATCGGCTCGGCCGCGTCGAGCAGCGCGACCGTACGGAACCCGCGGCTGCTGAAGCCGGAGAAGTTGGCCAGCGCCTGTCCCAGGTTTCCGATACCGACGATGATGACCGGCCAGTCGTGGGTGACACCGATCTCGCGCGCGATCTGATAGCTGAGGTAGTCGACGTCGTAGCCGACCCCACGGGTGCCGTACGAGCCGAGGTAGGAGAGGTCCTTGCGCAGCTTGGCGGAGTTGACGCCGGCCGCCGTCGCGAGCTCCTCGGAGGAGCACGAGGCGATGTTTCTCTCCGCGAGAGAGGTCAGCGCCCGGAGGTAGACCGGGAGTCGGGCGACAGTCGCCTCGGGGATGTCCCGGTGGGGGTCATGGGCACTGCTGCCCTCGCCCGTATGCATGCTCCGTGCCGTCACGCTCTGCTCTTTCAATGCCGGCGCCACAGGCGGGGGCTTTTTAGCCCGGGATCGCCGTGCGGCTCCGCCACCATACGGACTTTGTGCATTCGGGAACAAACTCGCGAACGGTCGGCTAGCACACGCTTCTCGGGAGTTGTCAGAGGGGGTCGATCCGAGGTATGGGGTCGACCGACAGTTATTCTGGGGGGCGCGCCAGCGCTGCCCTGAGCCGATCTTCGGAGACCCGCCAGAAGTCGTGCTGCCTGCCGTCGACGTACGTCACCGGCACCTCGTTCGTGAAGCGCTCCTGGAGATCGGCGTCCTGGTCGATGTCGACCTCCGCATAGTCGTCGCCGACCACGCTCTCGATGACCGACCGGGCCTCGTCACACAGATGGCACCCCTGGCGGGAGTAGAAGGTCACACGCGGTTCCATCCGACCATCTTGGCAGCATCCTCGGCAGCCTGCGGGTGAGGCCGGGCAAGAACCACTACTGTTGGCGAAATGAGCAGCGCCAGCGACCGCCGCCGCGCCGAGCTGCGGCGAAAAGACCTCAAGCGCCGATCGGCGCTGGCCGGTGAGGCATCGGCCGCGGCCGCGGAGATCGAGGCCTGGCTCTATCCGGAGAGCGGCGACACGACGGCGGCTGCCTTCTTCGACGTCGACAACACGATCATGCAGGGCGCGACGATCTTCCATCTCGCCCGTGGCCTGCACCGGCGCAAGTTCTTCCGCACCCGCGACATCGCCTCGGCCGCCTACAAGCAGGCCTACTTCCGGGTAGCCGGTGTCGAGGACCCGGCCCACATGGAGTCGGCGCGCACCTCGGCCCTCTCCTTCATCCGCGGGCATCGCGCGACCGAGGTCGAGAGCCTGATGGAGGAGATCTTCGACGAGGCGATGGCCCACCGGATCTGGCCCGGCACCCGTGCCCTCGCGCAGACCCACATCGACCAGGGGCAGCGGGTGTGGCTGGTGACGGCAGCGCCCGTCGAGGCCGCGAAGGTCATCGCCCGACGGCTCGGCCTGACCGGTGCGCTCGGCACGGTGGCGGCCACCGACGACGGCGTCTACACCGGCGAGCTGGTCGGCGAGATGCTCCACGGGCCGGCCAAGGCGGAGGCGGTGAAGGCCATCGCCGCCCGGGAGGGGCTCGACCTCTCGCGCTGCGCGGCCTACTCCGACTCGTTCAACGACCTTCCGATGCTCTCGCTGGTGGGTCACCCGTGCGCGATCAACCCGGATGCGCGCCTGCGCGCCCACGCGCGCACGAAGGGCTGGCCGGTGCGCGACTACCGCACCGGGCGCAAGGCCGCCCGGGCCGGGGTGGCGACGGCAGCGCTGAGCGGCGCGGCAACCGGCGCCATCGCCGTGGCGATCGCCCTGCGCGGTCGCCGCCGCTGACCTCCGGCCCCGCCCGACCATATGGGGGCGGGTATCACCCGCCGATCGGGAATATTTGCCGTTACACGCCGACACGGAATGGCCTCGGGACCTGACATCCGCACGCCGCAACCCGTAAGGTTGGGCAGGCTCAGGGGAGTCTTCGGGAGGGACCCGCATGTCGCGCCGCGCCAACGACGTTCAACGTCGCTTTGATGCACTGCGTGCTGCCGTCGTGACTGCGGTCGAGCTCTTGGCGAACGAGGGCTACGAGCCTGCGTACGCCGGTGTGGCCGGCGCTTCGGGTCCGTTCGCCGAGCCGGATCGCCGCGGCTCCGGCGGCACCCACGACATCAAGCCCGACTCCGAGCACGATCCCGACGACGACACCGAGCTGGCCGCCTCCTCGGAGGAGTCCGAGGCCGACCGCACCCGGTTGATCGCGCTGGTCGAGCTCGCCCGCAAGGGCGACAAGGACGCGTTCGGCCTCCTCTACGACCACTACCACGTCGCGGTCTACCGCTTCCTCTTCTACCGCACGCGTTCCACCCAGGTCGCCGAAGACCTGACGTCGGAGACGTTCTTCCGGGCGCTGCGGTCGATGACCGGCTTCCGCTGGCAGGGCAAGGACTTCGGCGCCTGGCTGATGACCATCGCCCGCAACCTGGCCACCGACCACTTCAAGGCGGGGCGTACGCGCCTCGAGCTGACCACCGAAGACATGGGTCAGCACGACTCCTCCTCGGACGGTCCCGAGAAGATCGTGATGGCCGGGATCACCAACGAGATGCTGCTCGCCTCGCTCTCGAAGCTTCCCGACGAGCAGCGCGACTGCATCATCATGCGCTTCCTGCAGGGGCTCTCGATCGCGGAGACCGCTGCTATCCTTGGGCGCAGCGACGGAGCCGTGAAGCAGCTGCAGCTGCGCGGCATCCGCAACCTCGCCAAGCAGATGCCTGACGGGATCCGCTGATGAATGTGTCCCGCACCACTGTGAATGCTCGACCGGTTGCCGTAACCCGCGGCCGGGGCGACTCGTTGTTCGACATGGCTGCACCTAGCGTTCAGCTGTTTCGACGAATCCCTCACTGCCGATACCGAGTAGGAACCCTCCGATGATCCCGGCGTTCCCGGCGCGTAAGCGCGCGGAAGAGTTCGACCGAATGGTCGCGGCCTCTGCCGCGCCCGATCGGCGTACCTCGAAGACGACCGACGACCTTCGGGACCTGGCAGTCTTCGCGTCGTCGCTGTCCGCTGTCGGCGACTCCGCGCACCCCGGTCGCGACTTCTCCGCCTCGCTGCGCGAGCGCCTCATGGTGGCCGCCGAGACCGAGCTGGTGCCGGCTCCCCGCACCGAGAAGACCCTCGAGCGCAAGCTCACCGTCAACCACGTGCGCAAGCCGCGCCGGCAGCGCAAGCTGACCGTCGCCATCGCCGCGATGGCCATCGTCGGTGGCACCGCAGGGGCTGCGACCGCTTCTCAGACCGCTCTTCCGGGCGACTCGCTCTACCCGGTCAAGCGTGCGGTCGAGAACGTCTCGGCAGGCTTCACCGTCAGCACCCACGCCCGCGGCGTCCGGGTGCTCGAAGACGCCGGCACCCGGCTGCGCGAGGCCAAGACCTTGGTCGCCGATGCGCCGTTGACCGACGCCGACCGCGTCACCTCGACCCTGGAGGCCTTCTCGACCCAGGCCGCCCACGGTTCCGACCTGCTGATCAGTGACTTCGGGCGTACGCAGAACAACCAGTCGCTCGCCCAGCTGCGCACCTTCGCGGCCGACGGTGTCGAAGAGCTCGCCGAGCTCAGCTCCAAGGCTCCCGAGCGCGCCGAGCCGGCTGTCTCCGACGCCGCTCAGACGCTGGTGCTGATCGACCAGGCGGCGGCCCAGCTCTGCCCGACCTGCGAGGGCGGCATCAACGAGCTGCCCTCGACGCTGGTCTCCAGCCTCACCTCCGACATCGACGGGATGCTCCCCGCCGACACCGTCGCCGAGGCGGAGGCGCTGCCGCCGCCCGCCCGCAGCGACAGCGCGCTCGACCTTCCCTCGATCGATCCCGACAAGATCGGCCCCGGCTCGGTCACCGACCCGGACGGCAAGAAGGACGACGACAAGTCGGGCGAGCCCGACGACGGCGCGAGCGAAGACGGCGGCATCCTGCCCCCGTCGGTCACTCCGGACCCCTCCGAAGACCCGTCGGACGACCCCTCCGACGACCCGGCACCGGAAGGTCCTGTCACCGGCCTGGTCACCGGGGTCACCGGGCTCGTCGGCGACGTGGTCGCCGGCGCCACCGGCCTCCTGAAGCCCAAGACCAAGCCCAGCCTCTGAGACCTCTCGGCCTCTGCCCTTGGGCTCTGACTCTGGGCGGGCTGAGGTCGGCTGCGAGCGGGGTCTCTCAGCCGAAGACTGAGGGTCGCTCGCCCAGCAGACGGTAGAGCGACTGCTGGATCGTCTCGCGCACCTGGTCGGTCACGTTGAAGACCAGCATCGGGTCGTCGGCCTCGGCGGCGTCGTACGCATCGGTGCGGATCGGCTCGCCGAACTCGAGAAGCCACTTCGACGGGAGCGGGACGAGGCCCAGCGGGCCGAGGAGCGGGAAGAACGGCGTGATCGGCAGATAGGGCAGACCGAGCACCTTCGCCAGGGCCGGGATGTTGCCGACCAGCGGGTAGATCTCCTCGGCGCCCACGACCGAGAGCGGCACGATCGGCACGCCGGTGCGCAGCGCGGCGGACACGAAGCCACCACGGCCGAAACGCTGCAGCTTGTAACGCTCGCTGTAGGGCTTGCCGATGCCCTTGAAGCCCTCGGGCCACACGCCGACGAGCTCGCCGTTGCGCAGCATCCGCTCGGCGTCCTCGCTGCAGGCGAGCGTCGCGCCGGCCTTGCGGGCCATGTTGCCGACGATCGGCATCCGGAAGACCAGATCGGCGCCGAGCGGTCGCAGGTTGCGCCCGATCTCGTCGTGGATGGAGACCATCGTCATCAGGCCGTCCATCGGGATCGTGCCGGAGTGGTTGGAGACGATCAGCGCGCCACCGTCGTCGGGGATGTTCTCGAGGCCACGCACCTCGACCCGGAACCACTTCTCCTTGATCGGGCGCAGCACGGCCAGCAGGAAGCGCTCGGTGAGCTCGCGGTCGAAGCCGTACTCGTCGACGGGGTAGCCCCCGGAGATGCGGCGCCGGAGGAACGCGATGAAACGGGTGAGCTGCAGCTCCCACTCGGCCCCGAAGACCTCTTTGGCCGCGCTGTCGAGGGCAGCTGCCCAGTCGGAGGCGGGGATCGCACGGAGCGGATGCCGCTCACGCGACGTGGTCGGGCTGAACGGAGTGGCGGACTCAGTCACCGGGCGCTCCTGTCAGTCGACTCTCGAGGGCGGCCAGCGCACGGTCGGCTCGGTTGGAGGACGGCAGCACGCTGTCCGCAAAGTCTACGACCGTGTCTTCAGTGGTGTAGCTGGGTTCGAAGCCCAGCAGCGACCGCATCCGGGTCGTGTCGACGCCGCGGCCGTAGGTCAGCAGCGCCCTCAGCTCGGCAGGATATTCGCCGCCGCCGAACCTGGCCATGCCGAACAGCGGCTCGGGGATCGGCACCGTCACCCGCTGCAGCCGCCGGGCGACCTGCGAGTGGGTCAGCACGCCGTCACCGGCGATGTTGAAGGTGCCCGACACCTTGGCGCGCACCGCGTGCGCCAGCACAGCGTAGAGATCCTGCTCGTGCAGGAACTGCAGGCGCGGGTCGAAGCCGAGCACGTTGGGCACGACCGAGCGCCGGAAGTGTGACGCGATCGGGCTGTTGACCCGTGGTCCGAGCAGGTTGGCGCAGCGCAGCACCGTGACGGCCACGTCGGGGCGGCGCCGGGCGAACCCGCGCACATAGGACTCGATGTCAGCCACGTCGCGGGCATAGCCCGAAGACGGCGTACGCCGCGGCTCCATCGCCTCGGTGAACATCGCCGGGTCACGGTTGCTCGCGCCATAGACCTGGGTCGTCGACTTCACCACGACCTGACGCAGCGAAGGAGCCGTCTGGCACGCAGCGAGAAGCTGCATCGTGCCCATGACGTTGAGCTCCTTCATCGTCGAACGACCCCCGGTGGATCCGGGGGTCGCGATGACGCTGAGGTGGACGACGGTGTCGACCTCCTCCTTGGCGATCACCTTGGCGATCACCGGGTTACGGATGTCGGCACGGACGAAGCCGACCCCGCCCATGTCGCCGCGGGGCGGCGCTACGTCGACGCCGATGACCCGCTCGACGTTGGGATGGCGGGCGGCACCGCGCGCGAAGCGGCGCCCGAGGTCACGTGAGACCCCGGTGACCAGGAGGACCCGGCCGTGCTGAGTCCTCCGGGATTCGCCTCGGTCAGCTCCGCTGCGCTCCGCCACGTACGTCGTCTCAGACCGTGCCGGCAGGCGTCACTTGCCGAGCTTGCGGCGCTGGACGCGAGTCTTCTTGAGCAGCTTGCGGTGCTTCTTCTTCGCCATGCGCTTGCGACGCTTCTTGATGACAGAACCCACGGGGAACCCTTCACGATCGATGCAGAGGATGCCGGCCCTGTGCCGGCGCGGCCACTCGCCGCCACGAGCGACGGACAGGCCTAGGGAGTCAGCCTAACGAAGTCAGGCCACCCAGAGAGAATCGGTGACCTGATGAGACCGGTGTTGCCCCCGCGCCCAGGTCGGTCGGGCGCGGGGTCCGACAACTAGCCCGCGTTGTAGAACGAGCTCTTGAGGTATTCGTTCGCGTCGTCCTCCCGAACCCGGAAGGAACGACCGACGCGCACCGCAGGCAGCTCGCCCGAGTGAACCAACCGGTAGACCGTCATCTTGGAGACGCGCATCATCGACGCCACCTCGGCGACGGTCAGGAACTTGCTGTCAGAGATGTCTCCAGGAGGAGTAACCATCTGCTTCCACCGTTCTCTCTCGAGTGATCGCGACGCCAGCGGCTTCCCCACCTCTGGTCCACAAACGCGATCCCCAAGTGAGAATAGAGCCTGATGTGACTGATGGGGAAGGGGACACTCCTGAAATCTCACATACTACCGGCGTGTCGAGTTGCCTTTTGCGCACGTCAGAGCCCGGGCTCGGGGCAGCCGAAGATTCAAGGCATCGGGTCGAGCCCGTGCAGCGGAAACACCGCTGTGCGAGTCGCGTGCACCTGCCGGTCCAGCCAGGTCCCGGGGTCGTATCCGCTCCCCCAGTCGCGGTAGGCCGGCTCGCGTCCGTCCGTCATGCGCAACGGAGCGACCCTCCCCAGGCGCGTCTGCACGTGGTCGCGCCAGCCACCCGGCACGTCGAGCGTCGGCTCCAAGGGATGGCCCGAGACTAGCGCAAGTAGGTGGGTCCACGCGCGGGGCACGACGTCGACCACGGCATATCCCCCGCCACCGAACGCCACCCACTTGCCGTCGCACACCTCGTGGGCGAGCTCGTGCAGCGCGACGTACGCCGCCCGCTGGCCGTCGACGCTGACGGCAAGGTCGGCGAGCGGGTCATCGACGTGCGAGTCGCAGCCCTGCTGCGTCACCAGGATCTCCGGCTCGAACTCACGCACCAGGCCGGGCACGATCGCATGGAAGGCGCGCAGCCAGCCGTGGTCGGCGGTGCCCGGGGGCAGCGCGACGTTGACCGCGCTCCCCTCGGCTTCGGGCCCTCCGACCTCCTCGGCGAAACCCGTGCCGGGGAAGAGCAGCTGCCCGGTCTCGTGGAGCGAGATCGTCAGGACTCGCGGATCGTTCCAGAACGCGCGCTCGACGCCGTCTCCGTGGTGCACGTCGACGTCGACGTACGCGATCTTCTCGACGCCCTGGTCGAGGAGCCACGAGATGCCGGCGGCGACGTCGTTGTAGATGCAGAACCCGGCGGCGCGGCCGCGCATCGCGTGGTGGAGGCCGCCCATGATGTTGGCGCTGTGCACGCTCTCGCCGGAGTGGACCTGGCGGCAGGCCTCGATGCTCGCGCCGACGATGTGGGCGCTGGCGTCGTGGATGTGCGAGAAGACCGGGTCGTCCTCGGTGCCGAGGCCGTGGGCGAGGTCAGGCTCACCGCTCCTGCCCGCCTTCATGACGGCCTCGATGTAGCCCTCGTCGTGGACGGTGAGGAGCTGCTCGGGGGTGCCCATCGGCGCCTCGACGACCTTCAACCGGTCGAGCACCCCGATCTCGTCGGCGAGCCGCATCGTCAGGTCGACGCGGATCGGCGCCATCGGGTGGGTGGGGCCGAAGTCGTAGTCGGTGAGGCTGCTGTCGTAGACGACCGTCGCGTGCCCCTGGCAGGTGGTCGTCGCAGTCGTCATGGGCCACACGGTATCCGTGAGATGTGCGAGACTGGAGACGTGTTCACGATTCGTGCCATCCAGTGGTGGCCCGCCTCCTAGGCGGCCCACCCGATAGCTGAGCACTCACATCAGGCCGCCCACGGGCGGCCTTCGTTGTGTTCGGGATGTCTCGAGACCTCGTACGCCGACCCGTGGGCCTTCATCGAAAGGTTCACCATGACCAGGCGACTCTCGCTCATCACCCCGTCCGGACGACTCACCCTCGGCAACCTGCTCGGCGCGCTGCGACCGATGGCAGACGCGGCCGGCCCCGACGCCTTCTACGGGCTCTCCGACCTGCATGCGCTGACGGTGCCGCACACCCCGGCGGTGCTGCGTGCGCGCACGGAGGAGATGGCGCTCCTGCTGCTGGCCTCCGGGCTCGAGCCGGCCACGCTGTTCATCCAGTCGCACGTGCCGGCCCATCGATCGCTGACCTATCTGCTGGAGTGCGTCGCACACACCGGCGAGCTGGGCCGGATGATCCAGTTCAAGGAGAAGTCGCGCCGGGTCGGGGCCTCCGTACGCACCTCGCTGTTCACCTACCCGGTGCTGATGGCGGCCGACATCCTGCTCTACGGGGCGGCCGAGGTGCCCGTCGGCGACGACCAGCGCCAGCACGTCGAGCTCGCTCGCGATGTCGCGGTGCGGTTCAACACGACGTACGGCCAGGTCTTCACGGTGCCGGAGGCGGTGCATCCGAGCCTCGGAGCGCGCGTGATGGACCTGGCCGACCCGGCACGCAAGATGTCGAAGTCCGCCGGTGACGACCACGCCGGCTCGATCTACCTCCTCGACCCGCCCGATGTCGTACGCCGCAAGGTGGCCCGTGCCGTCACCGACTCGGCCGGGGAGGTCTCCCGCGACGAGGACCGGCCAGGGGTCACCAACCTGATCGACATCCTCGAGGCCTGCGGAGGTTCTGCTGCCGGGTTGTCGGGCTACGGCGCCCTGAAGTCGGCGGTCACCGACGCCGTCGTCGCCGAGCTCGAGCCGCTGCAGAAGCGCTACCGCGAGCTCGCCGCCGACCGGGCATACGTGACCGAGGCGTACGCCGCGGGAGCTGCTCGCTGCCGGGAGGTCACCGCTCCGGTGCTGGCTGCGGCGGAAGCTGCCATCGGGTTGGCCTGATGGCGGCGTGCCGGGTGTAACACGCTGTTCGTGGAACTACTCGCCCTATCTGAACGGGCGAGAAGTCCTACGAACGACGTGTTACACCGGCCTGCGCCGTCAGATCCGCGCGTCGGCCAGCTCCCCCACGCGCACAGCCTGCGGGCGCAGGTAGACCACGGAGGTGACCAGGGCGCAGATCGCGTAGAAGATCGTGAACGCGACGAACGCCGACTTGGTGGCGTCGAGGGGGTTGGAGACCCAGGGGCTGTTGAAGGCGATCGGGATGAGGAACCCGCCGACCGCACCGACGGCGCCGATGATGCCGACCGCGGCCGACGACTTCTTGGTCGCGCCGGCCAGCTCGGCATCGCGCTCGGCGGTGCCCGGGGTGGTGGCCAGCTCGGCCTCGCGACGGAAGATCGCCGGGATCATCTTGTAGGTCGACCCGTTGCCGATGCCGGTCGCGGCGAAGACGAGCATGAAGAAGCCCAGGAACGCCGGGAACCACGACTGGTTCGCCTGCGCGATCGCGGGCGAGGCATCGGGGTTCGGGGTGAGCTGCATCAGCGTCCACAGCACGGCGAGGGTGAAGACGACCATCCCGATGAACGCACCGAGCGTGACCTTGGCGCCGCCCCAGCGGTCGGCGAGCCAGCCGCCGAGCGGCCGGGTCGCAGACCCGATCAGCGCGCCGAGGAAGGCGAAGTAGGCGAAGTAGATGCCGGTGCCGAGCGGCGCGGGATCGGGCACCCAGAAGTTGAGCTTGATCAGCAGCGGCATCGCGGCCGAGTAGCCGATGAACGAGCCGAAGGTGCCGATGTAGAGCAACGCCATGACCCAGGTCTGGCGCGACCTCATGATCGAGAGCTGCTCGCGCGGAGACGACTTCGCGGACGTGATGTTGTCCATGAAGAAGAAGGCGGCGAGCACCGCGACGACGGCGAGGGCGGCGTAGACGAACGCGGCCCGCTCGAGGTGAACTCCGCCGGAAGAGGCTTTGACCAGCCCGAAGATGCCCGCGCTGCCGACGATGACCGGCAGCAGGAGCTGGATGAGTGCGACCCCGAGGTTGCCGCCGGCGGCGTTGAGGCCGAGCGCGGCGCCCTTCTTGGCCGCGGGGTAGAAGAAGTTGATGTTGGCCATCGAGGAGGCGAAGTTGCCCCCGCCCAGCCCGGCGGTGGCGGCGATGAGGCAGAAGACCCAGTAGGGCGTGGACGGCTGCGTGACGGCGTAGGCGAAGCCGAGGGTCGGCACGAGCAGGAGACCGGCCGACATCATCGTCCAGTTGCGGCCGCCGAACCTCGGCACCGCGAGCGTGTAGGGCACCCGGAGCAGCGAGCCGACCAGGTTCGGCAGCGCGACCAGGAAGAAGAGCTGGCCGGGGGTGAAGTCGAACCCCTGGGCCACCAGGAACGCCGAGGAGACCGACCAGATCAGCCAGACCGAGAAGCCGAGATGCTCGGCGAAGATCGACCAGATCAGGTTGCGGCGGGCGGTCTTCGCTCCGGTCTCGTCCCAGAAGTCGGCGTCCTCCGGACGCCAGTCATCGATCCAGTGGCGGCGGCTCATGGCAGGCTCCTCGTGCAGCGGTTGGCGAGACGTACCCACCATCGGCAGCCCAGGTTTCGGGTGCAGCAGACCCCTGCGCCCAACCCCGTCAACTTCCGCTCACGGCCTCACAAGGAACGCACATCACGTCGCCGGGATGGGCGGCAGCGAGATCACCGCCGTACGCCGCGGGCGGCCGTTGGCGAGCCGCCCGCCGCGTACGTGGTCGGTGGTCAGCCGAGGTAGCGCTCCCACGGGCCGGTGACGGCCAGGGTGTAGCCGGGGTCCTGCATGTTGACGAAGAGCACCTTGCCGTCGGGCGAGAAGCAGGGGCCGCAGAACTCGGAGTCGTTCAGGTCGTTGCGGGCGATGGCGTACGCCGGGCCGCCCGGGAACGCGCCGAGCACGTGCGAGGCGCCGGTGCCGTCCTCGGCGAGCACCAGCGAACCCCAGGGGGTGACGGTGACGTTGTCGGGGCCGTCGAAGGTGAGGTCGCTGTACTTCGGTGCCGGAGCACCGTCCTCCGACTGCGTCTGGTGCGGGAAGTAGGTCACCAGCTGGATCGTCTCGGCGGCGTAGTCGTAGAACCAGACCATGCCGTCGTGGGGCGAGGCGTCGCCGGGCAGGTCGGTGTCCTCCCAGGCGTAGGAGTTGACCACGTAGACACCCTCGTCGGTGCCCCACACGCCCTCGAACTTGCGACCGCGGGTGACCTCGCCGTCGGCGAACTGCTCGCGGCACGGCTTCTCCTGAGCGTCACGCTCCGGCACCGCCTTCCAGGTCACCGGGAAGGGCTGCCCCATCTGCGCCGAGGTCAGGTAGGCCACGTCGGGGAGCACCGAGCCGTCGGGCAGGATGATCTGCATCGCGGCGAGCGTGCCGGCGTCGTCGGCCAGCTCGGTGCACACGCCCGGGCCGAGCTTCACCCCGGCGGGCGCGGTCCAGCGGTAGAAGAGCCCGTTGGGCTCGTCGGCGTCCTCGGAGAGGAAGACCTGGGTGCGGGTCGTGTCGATCGCCAGCGCCTCGTGGTCGTAGCGGCCGAACGCCTTGATCGGACGCGGGTCGGCCGAGCCGTCGGCCCAGACCTCGAAGACGTAGCCGTGGTCCTTCTCGTAGACGCCCTTCGTGCCGTCCTCGCCCTCCCAGGCCTCGCCGGCGTCGTTGACGGTCTCCTCGCAGGTCAGCCAGGTGCCCCAGGGGGTCGGGCCGCCGGCGCAGTTGGTCGAGGTGCCCGAGATCGCGACGTACTCACCCAGGTTGGCGCCGCCCGCGTCGGTGGTGATCACGGTGCAGCCGCCGCCGAGTGCGCCCGGGTCGTAGACGGTGCCCTCGACGAGCGGCACCGGCACGCCCTCGCCGGGCTCGATCTCGTGGTTCTGGATCAACGTGTAGCGACCGCGCTTGCCGCCGATCACCATCATCCCGTCGTGGTTGGACGGCGTCTTCTCGCCCGTCTTCAGGGTGGTCTCACCGGCGGAGGTGACGATCGCGTAGGTGAACCCCTCGGCCAGCGCGAGGATCCCCTTGGGGTCGTCCACGAGCGGCGGGAACGGCTCGCGCGGCCCCGTGCCGGGACGCGGGCCGCCGGGCTTGGCCGGCTTCGCCTCGGCAAGGCTCGGCACGGCGCCGGCCACCGCCAGGCCGACACCGGCGACAGCACTTCCGGTCAGCAGGGAGCGTCGGGTTGCAGACATGGGTGGATACTCCTCGGAGCTTCGTAGGGGATCCCGAGACAGGTCTCAGCCCACTACTCAATCCACTCCGCGACACCGCCGCGCCCGCCCGAGGTGAACCTCAGGCGACGACACCGTGAAACGTACGCCGAAAGCCCTCAGGCGGCGCCGAACAGCCCGATCAGGCCGCCACTCCGGGCGGCGGCACCAGAGCGGCCCGCACGCTCCCACGCGTGTCCACACCTGCAGCACATGAGCTGCCGGCGGCCCCCCGCCGAACGCGTGAGAACCCGGATCTCCTGGTCTTCGGTGCACACAGCACACATAACCGAGGTCATGGGTTAACTCCTCACACTTCTAGGTGAACAAAGTCTGTATAACCCATCCAGCGTGGCACAGAAACCAGCCGATCCCACACTTGAGAACGACCTGTTGATGAACTGTGACAGTGCGTTGACCAGCCATTACGCCGGTCCGCGAGCTCTCAGTCGACGGTGGTGACGCGCAGGAACTCCTGGATGTCGAAGACGGCCCGCACGACGCCGGCGCTCTTCGGGAGCATCGAGGCGACCTCGGCGTAGGGGACCACCCGCGGGTCGGTGACGCGATGGTCGACGCCGTCGTGGACGATCGTGGCCGAGTTGGCGGCCAGCACGTTCTGCACCCAGTCGACCTTCGAGGTGTAGGGCAGGTTGATGACGAAGCCGTCAGCGGTCGGCAGCGGCGTGACCGGGGTGGCGTACTCCCGTCCGCTCCGGCGCCCCACGTGGATGACCACGCCGTTGGCGGCCCCCTCGTTGCCGGCGGTCTTGAGCGCCTCCGAGGCGAACTGCTTGGAGAACGCGCGGATGCGGTCCTGCAGCCACGGCGACTTGTTGCGCATCCCGACGACGAAGGCAGCGCCCGCGCCGACCACGCCGACTGCCAGGACGCCCGGAACCACTCGACTCAATCGCATGCCGCAAACCTAGCGCGCGCCCGTGAAGCGACCCGGATGAGCGATAACGTGTGCGCCACCACACGTGCGGGCGATGAGCAGGGCACGGGAAACGTACGGAGAAGGGCACGGAGAGGAGCACCGATGCGGCGCTGGCTGCGCAACCGAAGCGGCACCCACCTGGGCACCGAGGCCGACCGGGCGACCTTCCGCACCCTCCACAACGCGTCGCTGGCCAGCCCCGCGCTGCGCGGCGGTCTGACCGTCGACAGCGCCGAGCGGGCGGCCCCTCATCTGCAGGCGCTCCTCGCCGCCCCCGCGTTGGCGATCACCGACACCGACGGGCTGCTGGCCTGGGAAGGCATCGGCACCCACCACCAGGACCGAGCGGCCAAGCTGGCCGAGGCCACCCTCGATCGCGGCGCGACCCGCTTCTACGACCGCGTCGACCTCGAGTGCGGCCAGGCCGGCTGCCCGCTGCACTCGGCCGTGGTCAGCCCCCTGGTCGTCGACGACCATCTGGTCGGCACGCTGCAGGCCTACGCCCCCGACACCTCGGCGATGATGGTGCGCGCGACCGACGAGATCGCCACCTGGGTCTCCGGCCAGCTCGAGCTCGCCGAGCTCGACGCGTCCCGCCGCCGGCTGATGGAGGCGGAGGTGCGTGCGCTCCGCGCGCAGATCAGCCCCCACTTCATCTACAACTCCCTGGGTGCGATCGCCAGCTTCGTACGCACCGATCCCGAGCGCGCGCGAGAGCTGCTGCTGGAGTTCGCCGACTTCACGCGCTACTCCTTCCGCACCCACGGCGAATACACGACGCTGGCCGAGGAGCTCCGCTCGGTGGAGCGCTATCTCCTGCTGGAGCAGGCCCGGTTCGGGGAGCGGCTCTCGGTGAAGCTCTCGGTGGCTCCCGAGGTGCTGCCGATCGCGGTGCCGTTCCTGTGCCTGCAGCCCCTGGTCGAGAACGCCGTACGCCACGGGCTGGCCGACGCGGAGGCCGGCCACATCTCCATCCGGGCTGCCGACAGCGGCACCGAGTGCGTGATCGAGGTCGAGGACGACGGCGCCGGGGAAGACCCGGAGAAGGTGCGCAACGCGCTGGCCGGCGGCGCCGACTCCGTCGGCCTCGGCAACGTCGACGCCCGGCTCCGCAACGCCTATGGCGACGACTACGGCCTAGTCGTCGAGACGGCCCGGGGAGCCGGCACCAAAGTCATCCTCAGGATCCCGAAGTTCGCCCCAGGAGTGCACCCATGAGTCCGACCGCGTCCTACGCCGGACCACGCCACGGCGCCCCCGGCGGCCGGCTCCGTGTGCTGGTCGTCGACGACGAGCCGCCGGCGGCCGACGAGCTCTCCTACCTGCTCACCCAGGATGCGCGGGTGGCCGAGGTGCGCACCTGCCTGAGCGCGACCGACGGGCTGCAGCAGCTGCAGGAGTCGAGCGTCGACGCGGTCTTCCTCGACATCCAGATGCCGGGTCTCAACGGGCTCGAGCTGGCCCGGTTGCTGGCGCGGTTCAAGACGCCGCCGGCGGTCGTGTTCGTGACCGCCCACGAGGAGCACGCGCTGCAGGCCTTCGATCTGCGCGCGGTCGACTACGTGCTCAAGCCGGTGCGCGCCGAGCGCCTGGCCGAGACGGTCACCCGGCTGATGGGCAGCATGCCGGAGGAGGAGCCGAGCGGTGATCTGCAGATCCCGGTCGAGCTCGGCGGCGTCACCCGCTTCGTGTGGCGCTCGCAGATCACCCACGTCGAGGCCCAGGGCGACTACGCCCGGCTGCACACCGCCGACGCCTCCCACCTGGTGCGGATCCCGCTGACCCAGCTCGAGCAGGACTGGGCATCAGCCCGCTTCGTACGCATCCACCGCTCGCTCCTGGTCAACCTCGCCCACGTGACCGAGGTGCGGTCGGACGCCGGGCGCTGCTCGGTCGTCGTCGGCGGAGCGTCGGCGGGCACCGAGCTGCAGGTCAGCCGCCGCCACACCCGCCAGCTCAAGGACCTGCTGGCCCGGCGATGACAGAACCCCAACGCGTACGCATCACCGGACCGCCCCGCCGGCGCCCGGCCGTCCGCCGGGTCGATGTCGCCGAGGACACCCGCCTCGGCGAGGTCTACCTCGGGTCGCTGATGCGCGCCCAGCTCTCGATCGCCCTCCGCGCCCTGGCCGTGCTCGTGCTCGGCGTCGGCTCCCTCCCGCTGCTGTTCTGGCTGGCCCCAGGCCTCACCCGGGTCGCTCTCGCCGGCATCCCGCTCCCCTGGCTGCTCCTCGGCGTGCTGGTCTACCCGTTCCTGTTCCTCCTCGGCGCCTGGTATCTGCGCGGCGCCGAGCGCAACGAGGCCAGCTACGCCGACCTGCTCGACCCGGAGACCGGCGACGAGACACCATGACCCTCGACTCCGCCCCCGCGATCGTCGCGGTCACGCTGGTCACCCTCGCGACGCTGACGATCGGCACCTGGGGCCTCCGGTTCAGCCGCACGACGAGCGACTTCTACGTCGCCTCCCGCTCGGTGCGCCCAGCGCTCAACGCGAGCGCGATCGGCGGGGAGTATCTCTCCGCCGCGTCGTTCCTCGGCATCGCCGGGCTGGTGTTCACCTCCGGCGCCGACATGCTCTGGTATCCGATCGGCTGGACCGCGGGCTACCTGGTGCTGCTGACCCTCGTCGCTGCCCCTCTGCGCAGGTCAGGGGCATACACGCTGCCCGACTTCGCCGAGGAGCGACTCGCCTCACGAGGAGTCAGACGGCTCTGCTCGCTGCTCGTCGTCTCGATCGGCTGGCTCTACCTGATCCCCCAGCTCCAGGGCGCCGGCCTCACCCTGGAGCTGGTCGCCGGTGCGCCGCGCTGGGTGGGTGCGGCGCTGGTCGGCACCGTCGTGCTCGTCTCCGTCTTCTCCGGCGGGATGCGCTCGATCACGTTCGTGCAGGCCTTCCAGTACTGGCTCAAGCTCACTGCTCTGCTCGTGCCCGTCGGCGTGCTGGTCGCGGTCTGGGGCAGCGACGGCGCACCCCGCGCCGACCTCAGCCAGGCGTGGTCGCTGCCGATGGGCACCAACGACGCCACCGGTCTCTACGCCACCTACTCGCTGATCGCGGCCACGTTCCTCGGCACGATGGGCCTGCCGCACGTCGGGGTGCGCTTCTACACCAACCCCGACGGCCGCGCCGCCCGCCGCACGACCCTGGTGGTGCTGGCGCTCATCGGCGTCTTCTACCTGCTGCCGCCGGTGCTCGGCGTGCTCGGGCGTGTGTACGCAGCCACCCCCGCCTCCGCCGACACCCTGGTGCTCGAGCTGCCTCGGCTGATGGTCTCCGGCTGGGCGGGCGACGCGCTGACCGGTCTGGTGTGCGCGGGCGCCTTCGCGGCGTTCCTCTCCACCTCCTCCGGCCTGGCGATCGCCGTCTCCGGCGTGCTCTCGCAAGACGTGGTGGTGCCGTGGCTGCGTCGCCGCGGCAGCCGTTTCGGCGGCGTCGCCGCCTTCCGCATCGCCTCGTTCGTCGCCGTCATCGTGCCGGTCACCGGCGCGCTGCTGACCCCCAGCGTCGGTGTCGCCCGCGGCGTCGCGCTCGCCTTCGCCCTCGCCGCCGCCACCTTCTGCCCGCTCCTCCTGCTCGGCATCTGGTGGCGCCGCCTGACCGCCTACGGCGCCGCCGCCGGCCTGGTCACCGGGCTGCTCACGACCGGGGCGGCGGTGATCTTCACGATCAGCGGGTGGCGTACGGACACCTGGGTCGACGTCGTGCTCACCCAGCCCGCGCTGTGGACGGTGCCCCTCTCCTTCGCGGTCATGATCCTCGCCAGTCTCGCGACGGCCGCCCGCGTCCCCGCCCACACCACCCGCCTCCTCGTACGCCTCCACACCCCCGAGCCGACGGTCACGACTCCCGCGATGCAGCAGCGCTGAGAGACCACCGCCGCTCAGGAGGCGCCATTCGGCGCGCCATTTCGACCGCTCGTCGCGCGACAGCGCCGCCCACCGAGGGACCGGGCGCTTCCTCGCGACGCGCACACCCGTGAGCCCCTACTGTGACTGCAATCACACGTCGCCCGTCCTTCACCCCCACGGAGGACGGCCTCGTCAACGAAAGGGTTCGACCGTGAGCGAAGAAGCACACGACCAAGCCCACCGGCACGACCCGGTCTACGACAGCCTGCACGCCACCGCTGAGTTTCGCGCTCTACGGTCGGCGTACCGGAAGTTCGTCTTCCCGGCCACGGTGGCATTCCTGGTTTGGTATCTCCTCTACGTCTTCTGCTCCAACTGGGCAGACGGCTTCATGGACGCCAAGCTGGTCGGCAACATCAACGTCGCGCTGATCTTCGGGCTGTTGCAGTTCGCGACCACGTTCGGCATCGCCTACTTCTACGCCAACTACTCCACCAAGCACCTCGACCCGCTGGCGAGGAAGCTGGACGAGGAATACGAGACCGGAAAGAGGCAGCTCTGACATGGACGGCAGCCAGATCCTCACCACGGTCCTCTTCCTGACCGTCGTCGCGATCACGATCGGCATCACCTTCTGGGCGAGCCGGCAGACGAAGACCGCGGCCGACTACTACGCCGGCGGCCGCGGGTTCTCCGGGTTCCAGAACGGGCTCGCGATCGGCGGCGACTACATGTCGGCCGCGTCGTTCCTCGGCATCTCCGGCGCCATCGCGCTCTCCGGCTACGACGGCTTCCTCTACTCGATCGGCTTCCTCGTCGCCTGGCTGGTGGCACTGCTGCTGGTCGCGGAGGTGCTGCGCAACTCGGGTCGTTACACGATGGCCGACCAGCTGGCGTACCGGATGAAGCAGCGCCCGGTGCGGATGGCGGCGGCCACCTCGACCGTCGTCGTCAGCATCTTCTACCTGCTGGCCCAGATGGTCGGCGCGGGCGCCCTGGTGGCCCTGCTGCTCGGCGTCGAGGACCAGGCGGTGAAGAACATCGTGATCCTCTTCGTCGGCGCGCTGATGATCTTCTACGTCACCGTCGGCGGGATGAAGGGCACCACCTGGGTGCAGATCGTCAAGGCCGTGCTGCTGATGACCGGCTCGGCCCTGATCGTGATCCTGGTGCTCGCGCAGTTCGGCTTCAACCTCTCCGAGCTGCTCGGCTCCGCCGCCGACGCCTCGGGCAAGGGCGATGCCTTCCTGCAGCCCGGCCTGAAGTACGGCCTGAGCTTCACCAGCGAGATGGACTTCATCTCGCTCGGTCTGGCCCTGGTGCTCGGCACCGCCGGCCTGCCGCACATCCTGATCCGCTTCTACACCGTGCCGACCTCCGCGGACGCCCGCAAGTCGGTGCTGTGGGCGATCGGCCTGATCGGCGTCTTCTACCTGTTCACCCTGGTCCTGGGCTTCGGTGCGGCCGCACTGGTCGACCCGGCCACCATGGACAAGGCCGGCAACCTGGCGGCACCGCTGCTCGCCCAGGAGGTCGGTGGCGGTGACGGCTCCATCGGTGGCGCCGTGCTGCTGGCGCTCATCTCCGCGGTCGCCTTCGCCACGATCCTCGCCGTCGTCGCGGGCCTCACGCTGACCTCCTCGGTCTCCGTCGCCCACGACATCTACAACTCGGTGATCAAGCGCGGCAAGGCCTCGGAGAAGGAGGAGATGAAGGTCTCCCGCTGGGCCGCGGCGGGCATCGGCCTGGTCGCGATCCTGCTGGCCATCCCGGCGCAGTCGCTGAACATCGCGTTCCTCGTGGCGTTGGCCTTCGCGGTCGCCGCCTCGGCGAACCTGCCGGCGATCATCTACAACATGTTCTGGGCGCGGTTCAACACCCGCGGCGCGGTCTGGTCCATCTACGGCGGACTGATCTCGTGCGTCGGCCTGGTGCTCTTCTCACCGGTCGTCTCCGGCAAGGTCGACCCCGCCACCGGCGACAGCCTCTCGCTGTTCCCGGCCGGCATCGACTTCTCCTGGTTCCCCCTCGAGAACCCCGGCATCGTCTCCATCCCGCTCGGGTTCTTCCTGGGCTGGCTGGGCACGGTGACGTCGAAGGAGCCGGAGACCGCCGAGCGTTACGTCGAGCTCGAGGTGCGCGCCCTCACCGGTGCGGGCTCCGAGAAGGCGATCCAGCACTGATCTCGATGGTGGGCCGTCGTACACCTCGGGCTGTACGGCGGCCCACCATCGTTCTCATCCCCGCACTACCCTGTGGTCTGAGCCACATATTTCGTACGTAGGAGCAACTGTGACCGACGAGACCCTGTCCAACCTGCTGCACGAGAAGCGCCGGTTCGAGCCGCCCGCCGAGCTCGCCGCTGCCGCCAACGTCAAGGCAGAGGCCTACGCCGCCGCCGACACCGACAACGACGCGTTCTGGGCCGAGGCGGCCAACCGGCTCACCTGGGCCAAGCCGTTCGACCGTGTCCTCGACTGGGACAACCCGCCGTTCGCGAAGTGGTTCGAGGGCGGCGAGATCAACGTGGCCTACAACGCCGTCGACCGCCACGTCGAGGCCGGCAACGGTGACCGGGTCGCGATCCACTGGGTCGGCGAGCCCACCGACGACAAGCGCACCATCACCTACGCCGAGCTCCAGGACGAGGTCTCCCGGGCCGCCAACGCCTTCGAGGCGCTGGGCGTCGGCAAGGGCGATCGGGTCGCGATCTACCTGCCGATGATCCCCGAGGCCGTCTTCGCGATGTTGGCCTGTGCGCGGATCGGCGCCATCCACACCGTCATCTTCGGCGGCTTCTCCGCCGACGCGCTCGCGACCCGCATCGTCGACTGCGGCGCGAAGCTGGTCGTGACCTCCGACGGCGGCTACCGCCGGGGCGCGCCCTCGGCCCTCAAGCCGGCCGTCGACGAGGCCGTCACCAAGGTCGAGGCGACCCAGCCCGGCCTGGTCGAGAACGTGCTGGTCGTCAAGCGCACCGGTCAGGACGTCGAGTGGGACGACTCGCTCAACACGTGGTGGAGCGACGCCGTCGACGCGGCCTCGACCGACCACACCCCGGTCGCCCACGACGCCGAGCACCCGCTCTTCGTCATGTACACCTCCGGCACCACCGGCAAGCCCAAGGGCATCCTGCACACCACCGGCGGCTACCTGACCCAGGCGGCCTACACGCACTGGTCGGTCTTCGACCTCAAGCCCGAGACCGACGTCTACTGGTGCACCGCCGACATCGGCTGGATCACCGGCCACTCCTACATCGTCTACGGGCCGCTCGCCAACGGCGCGACCCAGGTGCTCTACGAGGGCACGCCCGACTTCCCGGAGAAGGGCCGCTGGTGGCAGATCATCGAGGAGTACGGCGTCACCCTCTTCTACACGGCACCGACGGCGATCCGCACCTTCATGAAGCAGGGCCGCGACGTGCCCGACACCCGAGACCTGTCCTCGGTGCGCCTGCTCGGGTCGGTCGGTGAGCCGATCAACCCGGAGGCCTACGTCTGGTATCGCACCGTCATCGGCGGCGACAAGGTGCCCGTCGTCGACACCTGGTGGCAGACCGAGACCGGCGCGATCATGATCTCGCCGCTCCCGGGTGTCACCGCCGGCAAGCCCGGCTCGGCGATGAAGGCGCTGCCCGGCGTGGGCGCCGACGTGGTCGACGACAACGGCGTCTCCGTGCCCAACGGTGCGGGCGGCTATCTCGTGCTCACCAAGCCGTGGCCGTCGATGCTGCGTACGATCTGGGGCGACGACCAGCGCTTCATCGACACCTACTGGGCGCGGTTCAAGGATCAAGGCTTCTATTTCGCCGGCGACGGCGCGAAGAAGGACGAGGACGGCGACATCTGGGTCCTCGGCCGCGTCGACGACGTGATGAACGTGTCGGGTCACCGGCTGTCCACGACCGAGATCGAGTCGGCGCTCGTCTCTCACCACTACGTCGCCGAGGCGGCCGTCGTGGGTGCCACCGACGCCGACACCGGCCAGGCCGTGGTGGCCTACGTCATCCTGCGCGACGGCGCCCCCGACGACTGCCACAAGGAGCTCTCCGACCACGTCCGCAAGGAGATCGGTCCGATCGCGAAGCCGCGTCAGATCATGATCGTCCCCGAGCTGCCCAAGACCCGCTCGGGCAAGATCATGCGGCGCCTGCTGCGCGACCTCGCCGAGGGCCGTGGCGTCGGCGACACGAGCACTCTCGCCGACCAGACCATCATGGATCTCATCGCGGCCGGGAAGACCACCGAGACCGAGTGAGCACAGACAGCGGCCCGGTCACCCGTGATGGGTGACCGGGCCGCTGCGTACGTCGTCAGTGCTTGTACTTCACCCGCCGGATGAAGTGCTTGCTGGTCCAGATCGGGTCCTTCTTGACCGTCTCGCCAGACCTGGGCGCGTGCCAGATCCAGCGGCGCCCGTCGTGCTTCCCGGCGTAGATGCCGACGTGGTAGACACCGCCGCCGTCGTAGAAGAAGACGAGGTCGCCCTTGCGCGGCTTCTTGACCTTGAAGGTGTGGCTGACCTGCGCAGACGAGCTGTGCGGCAGCTTGTGGCCGAGCTTCTTGTAGACCCACCGGGTCAGGCCCGAGCAGTCGAAGGAGTGCGGGCCGGCGGCGCCGTAGGAGTAGGGGTCACCGGCGCGGGTCTTGACGCGACGCCAGGCTCTGATGCCTCGCGACTTCTTCTTTTTCTTGGCCTTCTGCTTGGCGGCCTTCTTCTCCGAGACGCTCGTGGTCGTGGCGGAGTGGGTGCCGGTCTGGGCGCTCGTCCCCGGCGAAGGGGCGGCGGTGGCCGACTGGTTGGGTACGGCGACGAGTGCGAGCCCGGTCACGAGGGCTGCCGCGAGTCCGATGCCGATATGTCTGGTGATCTTCCTGGGCGCGCGCGAAAGCGCACGGATACACGATCCGATCATTCGAGGTTCCCTCGGTGCAGCGACGCCTGCGAAGGTTTACCTGTCGGATTCGGGCTGCTGATGCCCGGGCGCTGGAATCCCTGTGTTCCGTCTGCGCCTTCACCCCAAGCCGGTCGGCCTTGTCTCTGGCTCCCGGCGTACTGCTCGGCTCCCCCGTGCCCGCCACCTGGTGTGGATCGGTTCTCCTCCGGCTGTGACGGGCCTCGGCGCGACCGGAGCGGCCTCACCATCTGGTGAGGGCTGAAACCACTATGCAACGAAAATCGGCTCCCGCAACGCGTTGAGACCTAAATCTCAGCACGTGTCCTGACTGTTTGCGTTCGTTTGCGTGCGTTTGCCGTTTCGATACTGCATGCAGAATGGGTCCGTCCGCGCAGCCCGGAGCACGTCGCCACGAGGCCTTGCTAGGGTCGATGTCAGGTGTGCCGGGAAGTCTGGTCGGCGTGATTTCGACGACCCCCGAGCCCCTGGAGGCCAACCCGTGACCGACACCCGCAACCGCCTCTTCACCCGCGGATCCTGGCTGGAGACCTCGCGCACAGCCGAGATCCTGCGCGCCGAGACGACCGGCGGCGTGCTCCTGATCATCGCCGCGATCATCGCCGTGGTGCTCGCCAACAGCCCCTGGCAGGAGGCCTACGAGGCGGTCCGTGACTTCCGCGTCGGGCCCGCTGCGCTCCATCTCGACCTCAGCATCGGGGCCTGGGCCGCCGACGGCCTGCTGGCGATCTTCTTCTTCGTCGCCGGGCTCGAGCTCAAGCGGGAGTTCGTCGCCGGCGACCTCCGCGACCCGCGACGGGCCGCGCTGCCGATCGCGGCAGCGGTGGGCGGCATGGTCGCTCCCGCGCTGATCTACGTTGCCGTCAACCTCGTCGACGACGGATCGCTGGCCGGCTGGGCGACCCCGGTCGCGACCGACATCGCCTTCGCCGTCGCCATCCTGGCGGTCATCTCGACCCACCTGCCTGCCGGGCTGCGTACTTTCCTGCTGACTCTCGCCGTCGTCGACGACCTGCTCGGCATCACGATCATCGCGGTGTTCTTCACCTCCAGCCTGCACATCGGTTTCCTCCTGCTGGCGCTCGTCCCGATCGGGCTCTTCGCCCTGCTGGTGCAGCGCCGCGTACGCAGCCCCTGGCTGCTCGTCCCGCTCGCCCTGATCGCCTGGGCGCTCGTCCACTCCAGTGGTGTCCACGCCACCGTCGCCGGTGTCCTGCTGGGGTTCACCGTGCCGGTGATCGCCCGGAACCCGGAGGCCAAGCGCGGGCTCGCCGAGCACTTCGAGCACCTGGTCCGGCCGATCTCCGCCGGTGTCGCGGTGCCGATCTTCGCCTTCTTCGCCGCCGGTGTGTCCCTCGGCGGCTGGGACGGTGTGACCGGGGCGCTGCACGACCCCATCACCCTCGGCATCATCCTCGGCCTGGTCGTCGGCAAGACCATCGGCATCGCGGGCTCGACGTGGCTCCTGTCCCGGTTCACCAAGGCATCGCTCGACGACGACCTCGCCTGGTGGGACGTGATCGGGATGGCGATGCTGGCGGGCATCGGATTCACGGTGTCGCTGCTGATCGGCGAGCTGGCCTTCCACGCCGATCCGGCCGCCCACGACCACATGAAGGTGGGCGTGCTGTTCGGATCCGTCCTCGCCGCCGCGCTGGCCACGGTGGTGCTGCGGGCCCGCAATCGCGTCTACCGTCGCATCGGGGAGCTCGAGACGATCGATGTCGACAAGGACGGCGTGCCGGACGTGTTCGAGGATGAAGAGCACCGGGACCGGTAAGGTCTGAGACGCTCCAATCACACGTATCAGCGAAGGGTTCCCATGGCAGTCGACATCGCGAAGTCCCCGAGCGGCGAGGATCCGACGATCGGCAAGCTCGTCGTCGACGCCACCCGCGACATCTCCGGCCTCGTCAACAAGGAGATCGCGCTCGCCAAACAGGAGCTCAAGGTCTCGGTGACCAACGCCGGCGTCGGCATCGGCCTCTTCGCCGCAGCCGCGTTCCTGCTGGTGCTCGCCGTGATCATGCTCTCGGTCTCGGTGGCCTACTTCATCCACTGGGCAGGCCTCGGCCTGCACTGGTCCTTCCTCATCGTCTTCGGCTTCTACGTCCTCCTCGCCGCCCTCCTGGGCTTCGTCGGAGTGCTCAAGGTCAAGAAGGTCAAGGCACCCGAGAAGGCGATCGCCCAGGGCAAGGAGATCCCCCGGGCGCTCAAGGGCCACCACTGACCCCTCTCCGCCGAGAGGTCACCCCTACAGGCCGAAGAGTCACTCCTGCAGGTCGAGTAGTCACGGCTGCCGAGGTATTCGGGCCGGTTGCTGTCCACAGGCACTGCTGAGGCCTGCGTTATCCACAGCCGTCGACAAGACGGATGATTTCGTACGCCGCCCGGCGCACGCTGCGGGCATGAACATGTCACTCGTCAAGACCGACAGCAACCTGCCCGAGCGCCCGTTCACCGCGGTCGACGTCCAGTCGATGGCGATCAACCGGTATGCCCTGGACCAGGCGATCAGCCACGGCGACGTGCGTCGCCCGTTTCGAGGGGTCTATCTACCCTCGAAGATCGACGACGATCCGGCGACACGGGCGGCAGCCCTGGTCAGCGTGGTCTCCAGCCACCAGGTGATCAGTGATCGGAGCGCGGCCTGGGTGCATGGCATCGACGCCTTCAGCCTGACCGAGGAAGCGCAGCCGCCGCCCGTGGAGACCTGCGCCGTGCGCGGGCACACCCGCACCCGGCGTCCCGGCACCGACGGCCGCACCCGCGACCTGGTGCCCGACGACATCGTGGTCCTGGGCGGCGTACCGGTGACGACACCGTTGCGCACCGCGCTCGACCTCGGCTGCAACCTGAACCGTCGGGAGGCGATGGCCGTGCTCGACGAGTTCGCCAAGAAACACGGGGTCTCTCGCTCGGTGCTCAGCGGCCAGCTCTCGAGGTTCAAGGGGAGACGTGGCGTCCTCCAGCTCCGTGACCTCATCCCTCTCGTCAGCAGCCACACGGAGTCGCAACGCGAGTCGTGGGTCAAGCTCGCCATCCGCGATGCCGGCCTGCCGCTCCCCGAGGCGCAGGTCTGGGTCGACGTCGAAGGCATCCCCACCTACCGCCTCGACTTCGCCTACCGCTTGGCCCGGGTCGCGATCGAGTACGACGGCGAGGACCACGACAACGAAGACCAGCACATCTACGACGAAGAGCGACGCGGCTGGCTCATCGACCACGGCTGGACGATCATCATCGTCCGCAAGGGCGACTTCACCGGCGACCGCCTCCTCGCATGGCTCCGCGAGATCAAAGACGCCCTCACCCCGACATACAGCTCCCGCCGCTTCTGACCCCCGCCCGCTGGCCGAAGAGTCACCCCTGCAGGTCGAAGAGTCACTCCCGCAGGTCGAGTTGGCGGCGGGCTGCCAACTCGACCTGCAGACCTGACCTCTCGACCTGCAGGGGTGACTTCTCGGCGGTGGGTGGTCAGCCGGCGCAGGCGCCGGTGTCGACGGCGGCGGTCTGGGTGCGAGACTCCCGGGCGATGTCGATGACCTGGTCGGTGGTCAGGGCATAGCCGGTCTCGGAGTCGGTGACCGAGGCGGCGAAGACCACGCCGACGACGTCACCTTCGGAGTCGACGATGGGACCGCCGGAGTTTCCGGGACGGATGAGGCCGCGCACGGAGTAGACATCACGGATGACGGTGCCGTTGCCGTAGATGTCGGGCGAGCGGAGGCGCTGCTCGGCGCGGATACGACCGGGCTGCACGTCGAACGGACCGTCCTGCGGATAGCCCAGGACCGCGATCGGGTCCTCGGCCGCGGCGGTGCGGTCGAAGTCGAGGCGCTTGATGTTGCCCCCGCCCTCGAACTTCAGGACCGCGATGTCGATCTCGGGGTCGTAGTGCACGACCTTCGCATCGACGGAGCCGTCGCCGACGATCACGTTGGGGTCGTCGACTCCGGCGACGACGTGCGCGTTGGTCATCAGGTAACCGCGCCCGATCACGAAACCGGTGCCCTCGACGCCCTTGCCGCACTCGTTGGCGCCACGGACCTTGAGCACAGATTCACCGGAGCGTGCGACGTCGGGGTCGGTCAGCATCCGCCGTGGCCCCGGGCCGACCTCGACGATCCGCTCCCGAGCGAACGGCTCCAGGTAGCGCGGGAAGAACGAGGTGCCCACGACGTCGTTGAACGCCCCGAGCGCACGGTCGGCGGGCGAGGGCATGATCGAGTCGACCTTCGCCAGGATCGTGGACCCGCGCACCGCCGGCGTGAGCCCGTTGATCTGCGCACCGGAGACAGCGACGCCGAGCGCCCAGGCGACCACGAGCACGGCCGCCGCGCTCAGCAGCGCACCGCCGAGCGCATCGACTATCCGCGCGGGTTGCCAGGTGATCTCGTCGCGCACACGTACGCCGCCGTACTGCAGGATCGCCTGCCCGATCGACGCGCACGCGATCACGACGAAGAGCGCACCGAGCGAGACCCACAGCGACGGGGCCGCGCTGCCCAGGACCTTCGGCGCCAGCCAGATGCCGATGAAACCACCGAGAAGAAGTCCACCGGTCGCGAAGGCGCCGGTGATGAAGCCCTGCCAGTAGCCCGACAGCGCATAGGCACCGACGAGAATGATCAGAATCCAGTCAAGAAAGTTCACGGGTGATTCCGTTCGCGTCCCTGCAGCATGTAATCGGGCAACTCCTTGATAGGGGCGTCCGGAATCTCCGTGATCCACCCGAGAAAGGTGAAGAAGCGGTTGATGATTCCACCTGTAAAGCCCCAGAGGATGACATCCTTCGCCGGTCCGATCAAGAACGCGGGCATCAGCCAGTCGACCCGGCCGGGGGCGCCCACCTGGATCCGGTGAGCCGGTTCGATCAGGTCCGACAACGGCACCCGGTAGACGGCGTGCACCTCCTCCAACGAACGCGCCGAAACCGGCGACGGCTCGCGCCACCACGCGATGACCGGCACCACCGCGTGGTTCGAGAAAGGAATCCACAGCGCGGGAAGCCGGGCGGCGACATCGACGCCGGTCGGGTCGAGACCCGTCTCCTCCCATGCCTCCCGGAGCGCCGCCTCCTCGGCCGTCTCACCTGGATCGAGCTTGCCGCCGGGGAACGACACCTGCCCCGGGTGGGAACGCATCGTGTGCGAGCGCTCGGTCAGCAGCAGGTCAGGGCCGTCGGGCCCCTCACCGAAGAGCAGGAGCACGGCCGACTCACGCGCACTGCCGTCCTCCGGCGGAAGGAACTGGGAGATGTCCTCGCCCTGGATCTGCTGCGCCGCCGCGACGATCTCCTCGAACCACTCCGGCCGCGAGCTCGCCACCTCAGCGGCGGTCACAGGGTGGTCCCCAGCTTCTTCTCCACGAGCTCCTTGACCTGGGTCGCGCTCTTCATGCCACCCATCTGCAGCAGCTGCACCTTGCCGGAGGAGGACAAGACGTACGTCGCCGGCACCGCCCGCGCCGTGAGCGGGCCGCCTTGCAGCTCGCCGCCGGGATCGGCGTACATCGGGAAGGTCACGCCGCGCGAGATCGCCTCCTCGAGAGCGACCCCGGGCACGGTGTCCATGACGTCGATGCCGATCACCGGCACCTGGTCGCCATAGGTCTCGTAGAAGCTCTGCAGCGCCGGCATCTCCTCCTTGCAGGGCGCGCAGAAGCCCTGGAAGAGATTGATCACCAACGGTCCCTCGAAGGAGGCGAGGTCGGCCGACTCACCGCCGCCGAGGCACCGCAGCTCGATCTTCGGCAACCCGCCGTCGTCGGCAGGTCCGGCTCGGCACGGCTCCACCTCGGAGGCCTTCTTGGCCGAGACCATCTCGTCGGTGGCGACATCGACCTTGGACGAGCTCGGCTTGTCACCGAGCGGCGCGCCGGCCTGTCCGCCCGACGTCTCCTCGCCACAGCCGGCCAGCCCAACCAGCACAGCCAGCGACAGCGCAGCCCCAGCCGCGACCCGGGCTCGTCTCCCCAAGGCACGCACCATCAGTTGCGGCCCTCCGTGCGCACCAGCTTGGCGGCGGCCTCGGGGTCGGTCGGGCCCTCGCCGTAGGCAGGGCACAGCGTCGCCATCGGGCACGCGCCGCACGCCGGCTTCTGAGCGTGGCAGATCCGTCGCCCGTGCCAGATCACGTGGTGGGACAGCATCGTCCAGTCGCGCTTCTCGAAGAGGGCGCCGACCTCGTGCTCGACCTTGACCGGGTCCTTCTCGGTCGTCCATCCGAAACGTCGCGAGAGCCGCCCGAAGTGGGTGTCGACGGTGATGCCGGGCTTGCCGAACGCGTTGCCCAGCACCACGTTGGCAGTCTTGCGCCCGACGCCGGGCAGCTTCACCAGCTGCTCCAGGCGGGAGGGCACCTCACCGTCGTAGTCCTCCACGAGCACCGCGCTCAGCTTCAACAACGACTCCGTCTTGGCCCGGAAGAACCCGAGCGGCCCGACGAGCTGCTCCAGATGCTCTCGCGGCGCCGCGGCCATCTCCTTGGCGGACGGATAGGCCGCGAACAGCGCCGGCGAGGCCGCGTTGACCCGTTTGTCGGTCGTCTGCGCGCTGAGCACCGTCACGACCAGACACTCGAACGGGTTGGTGAAGTCGAGCTCCGCCTTCGCGTCCGGATAGGTCTCGCCGAGGATGCGGTCGATACGCCGGGCACGGCGCACCAGACCCAGGCGCGTCTCAGTCGCAAACTTCTGGGCAGGCACGCGGCAAGGCTACGCGGGTGCACCGACAATCCCGATCCGGCCCGGCAAGGACAGCTCCCGACGGCTCGGCACGACACGTCCGGTTTCTGCGCTTATCGGTGGGGGATGTGCACTTGTGAGACGTTACACAGATAGGATTCCGGGTGTAATGCCCGCGGATGTGGGGAAACCAGGAGGAATGGCCGCAATGGACAACGACGTACTCCGTCAGGCACCGCTCTTCAGCGCACTCGACGATGAGTCGATGACGGCCCTGCACGCCTCGATGGCAGAGTCGAAGCTCCGCCGCGGAGACGTGCTCTTTCACGAGGGCGACTCCGGCGACAAGCTCTACGTCGTGGTCGACGGCAAGGTGAAGCTCGGTCGCACCTCGTCCGACGGTCGCGAGAACCTGCTCGCCATCATGGGCCCCGGCCAGATGTTCGGCGAGCTCTCCCTCTTCGACCCGGGCCCCCGCTCGGCCACCGTCACCGCGGTCACCGACTCCACCTTCGCCTCCCTCTCCCACGAGGACCTCCTCAAGTGGCTCGAGGGTCGCCCGGTCGTCGCCCGCGGCCTGCTCTCCCAGCTCGCCGGACGCCTCCGCAAGGCCAACGACGTCGTCGCCGACCTGGTCTTCTCCGACGTGCCCGGTCGCGTCGCCAAGGCCCTCCTCGACCTCGCCGACCGCTTCGGCCGCACCGCCGACGACGGCGTCCACGTGCACCACGACCTCACCCAGGAGGAGCTCGCCCAGCTCGTCGGCGCCTCCCGCGAGACGGTCAACAAGGCGCTCGCCGACTTCGCCAGCCGCGGCTGGCTCCGCCTCGAGCCCCGCAGCGTGGTCATCATCGACATCGAGCGAATGGCCCGCCGCGCCCGCTGATCAGGACGTTCGGAGTACGCGCCTGGCGGCGTTGTCGTCGGTCGGCGACCCGCTCCGCTCTAAGGTCGCCTCCCTCCTCCGCCTTGCCATGCACGCACTCCGAACGCCCTGATTCTCGCTATTCGGCGAGGTAGGCGAGCTGAGCGCGTACGGAGAGCTCGGCGGCACCCCAGAGCACCGGGTCGACGTCGGCGTACACGATCTCGACGATCGCCCTCGGATCGGCCGAAGCAGGCGTGGTCTCCAGCCTGGAGACCGCCTCCTCGACCTGTCCGAGGCGCTCGCGCCGGTGCGCGATGTAGTAGTCCAGAGCGGCCAGCGCGTCGCCGATGACCGGCCCGTGACCTGGCCATACGTTGCCGATGCCATGCTCGGAGGCGAGCGCGTGGAGCCGGTCGAGCGAGTCGAGGTAGGCGCCCAGCTCACCGTCGGGGTGGGCGACCACGGTCGTGCCACGGCCGAGCACGGTGTCACCGGTCAGCACCGCCCCGTCCCCGGGCAGCCAGAACGACAGCGAGTCGGAGGTGTGCCCCGGCGTGCCGACGACGCGGATCTCCAGGCCGTCGACCTCGATGACATCACCGTCGCCGAGCCCCTCGGTGCCGAGCCGGTATTCAGGATCCAGAGCCCGTACGCCGGCACCCACCCGCTCCGCGAAAGCCCGTGCGGCCTCGGAGTGGTCGTAGTGGTGATGGGTCAGCAGCACCGTCGCGACGTCGCCGGCGGCCTCCGCGACAGCATCGAGATGCCCCTCGTCCAGAGGCCCCGGATCGATGACCACCGACCGCTTCGCACCCGGCTCGCGCAGCACCCACGTGTTGGTGCCGTCGAGCGACATGATGCCGGGGTTGGGCGCGAGGATGCACTGCCCGCGCTCCCCGAAGACACCACCTGACCAGGGGCTGCTGCTCATGAGCGCCTCCCCTCGACGAGGGAGGCGTGTCGGGGCATCATCGACAGCGTGTGCCCTCCGTCGGCGGCCGTGACCTGCGGCGTGAACATCGTCAGCGTGCGCCCGGCCGCGTCGGCGAGCACGTCGTCCTCCCCGCCGAGCGAGGCGACCTCGAGACAGTTGAGATAGGTCGGCGGCATCATCGCCAGCTCGCCGGCCTCGACCTGGCGCACCGCCTCGGCCGCCCCCAGCCACAGCACCGACGACGACTCGCTCGACACGTCACGGGTGACCTGCCCCTCGGGCAGCCGCGCGACGAAGAACCAGGTCGCGTATCGCTTCGGCTCGAAGACCGGCGTCGTCCACGCGGCCCACGGCGCCAGCAGGTCCGTACGCAGCACCAGCCCGCGCCGGGTCAGCAGCTCGGTCAGCGACAGCTCCCTCGACTCGAGGGCGACCCGATCGGCCTCCCAGTCGGCGCCGGAGACGTCGTCGACGACGACTCCGTCCGACGGCCCGGCGAGCAGCACACCGGACTCCTCGAAGGTCTCCCGCACGGCCGCGGCGACCAGCGCACGTGCCCGCGACTCATCGACCCCGAGCCGGGCAGCCCACTCGACCGCGGGCGGCCCGGCCCAGCGGGAGTCGGGCAGCTCGGCATCGCGCGCGTCGACGCCACCGCCCGGGAAGACCGCCATCCCGGCGGCGAACCCCATCGTCAGCTGGCGACGGAGCAGATAGACCTCGGGTCCCGATCCGGCGCCGGGCCGCAGCAGCAGCACGGTCGCCGCATCACGCGCCTCGGCCGGGGTGCGTACGCCCTCGGCGTACTCCCCGGCCAACGCCACGACGTCGTCACCAAGCCGGACAGGAGGGATCGGGATACGCACGCTCGTCACTGTAGCGACGCGCGCTCGCGAGCCCCACCCCCATCCGAGGATGTAGGTCTCGACCCGCGTTCACGGCTCCGAGGCTCAGACCTCGACGACGATCTCCACCTCGACGGCGGCGTCGAGCGGCAGCACGGGGACGCCGACGGCCGAGCGGGTGTGCCGGCCGGCGTCGCCGAAGACCTTGCCGAGCAGCTCGGACGCGCCGTTGGCAACGCCCGGCTGGCCGGTGAAGTCGGGGGTGGAGGCGACGAAGCAGAGCACCTTCACGATCCGCTTGACCTGGGCGAGGTCGCCGATCTCGGCCTTGACCGCGGCCAGGGCGTTGAGCGCGCACTGCTGCGCAGCCGCGTAGCCGTCCTCGGCCGAGACCTCGCCGCCGACCTTGCCGACCGAGAGCAGCGCGCCGTCCTTCATCGGCAGCTGGCCCGAGGTGAAGACGAGGTTGCCGGAGCGGAGCGCCGGGATGTAGGCCGCCACCGGCGGCACCACCTCCGGCACGCTCAGCCCGAGCTCGGCGAGGACCTCCTCGGGCCCGCTCACTCCGCGACCGCCCGCTTGAAGAAGCCGACGTAGTTGCCGGTGCCGTTGTCGAGGATCGAGACGAGCTCCCACCCGTCGGTCCCGAAGTTGTTGAGGATCTGCGCCGCAGCGTGGTTGAGGATCGGCGCCACCTGGTACTCCCACTTGGTCATATCCCGCACCCTACTTCGCCGTGGTCCGCGCCGCTCCCTCAGCGCCGTGGACCGACCTTCCGGGCGGCCGCCGGGAGCGCTACCGTCGGGTTCGTGACTTCTACAGAGCAGCTGCAGGCGTACGTCGAAGCCTGGTGGACCTCCATCAAGGACCTCATCGCTCTTCTCGAGGAGCTGCCCGACTCCGACTGGAGCCTGGCAACCGACCTCCCGGGCTGGGACGTCCGCGCGATCGCCTCCCACGTAGCTCATCTCGAGGGCCTCACCGGGGGCGCGGAGCACGAGGAGGCAGACGTGCCCGAGCTCGCGCACATCAAGTCGCCGATGGGCCAATTCACGGAGATCGGCGTCCTCACCCGCCGTGACGCAGACCGGGCCGGCATCGTCGACGAGATCCGTCGCTACGCGTCCGTACGCCACGACGAGCTGCTCGCGGGCCTCCCCGACGACCCCGAAGCCCCCTCGCCCGGCCTCTTCGGTGCGATCGGGTGGAGCCACGCCAAGCTGCTGCGCAACCGGCCGCTCGACGTCTGGCTCCACGAGCAGGACATCCGCCGAGCGACCGGACGCCCCGCACACCTCGACACCGCCGGGGCCGTCCACACCGCCGAATACCTCCTCGAGGGCATCGGGTTCGTGCTCGCCAAGAAGGTCGGAGCCGCCCCCGGCACCACGGTCGTCGTCGAAGTCGAGGGCCATGCTCCGCGCGGGTTCGCGGTCTCCGAGGGCGGCAAGGGCGCGCCGCTCCCTGAGCTGCCGAGCGACCCGACCGTGACCCTCACGACCGACCGGGAGACGTACGTGCTCCTTGCCGGAGGCCGTGCCTCCGGCGACCCCGCGAAGGTGAAGATCGACGGCGACGCCGACCTCGGCGCCCAGGTCGTCGCCAACCTCAACATCACCCCGTAGACGAGAAACCTGGGACCCGTCTCGCGCCGCCGCAGACCCAGATAAAGTCGCCCCCATGACTTCCGACTGGCCCCACGTGCAGCTGCACGTGGTGACCGGCAAGGGTGGCACCGGCAAGTCGACGGTGGCCGCGGCCCTGGCGCTGGGCCTGGCCTCGCACGGGAAGAACGTCCTGCTCTGCGAGGTCGAGGGGCGCCAGGGGGTGGCGCGGATGTTCGACGTCGACCCGCTGCCCTACGCCGAGACCCGCATCGCGACCGGGCTGCGCACGCCGCCGTCGCCCGGCACCGACACCACACCCGGCAACGTCTACGCCTTGCACATCGGGCCCGAGGAAGCCCTCCTCGAATACCTCAAGATGTACTACAAGCTCGGGCCCGCCGGTCGCGCTCTCGACCGCTTCGGCGTCATCGAGTTCGCGACGACGATCGCCCCCGGGGTCAGGGACGTGCTCCTCACCGGCAAGCTCTTCGAGGCGGTGCAACGCAACAGTCGCAACAAGGGGGCGCGCAGCTACGACGCCGTGGTGCTCGACGCTCCCCCGACCGGCCGGATCACGACCTTCCTCAACGTCTCCGAGTCGGTCGCGGGGCTGGCCAAGGTCGGCCCGATCAAGAACCAGGCCGACACCATGATGACCCTGTTCCGCTCGAGGAGGACCGCGGTCCACCTGGTCACGCTGCTCGAGGAGATGCCCGTGCAGGAGACGGCGGACGGCATCAGCGAGCTGCGCGCCGCCGGGCTCCCGGTCGGTGGCGTCATCGTCAACCAGGTGCGCCCGCGCGACCTGCCCGACGACTCCCTCGCCACGGCCCTCGCCGGCGACCTCGATGCCGACCTGATCGCCGAGGACCTCAAGCGCGCCGGTGTCGAGGCCGAACCCGCCCTGATCTCCACACTGACCGCCGAGGCGAAGGACTACGCCGAGCGCCGGTCGCTGGAGGACGCCCAGCGAGGGATCGTCGCCGACCTCGGGGTGCCGACGTACGAGCTCAACCGGCTCGCGGGCGGGATCGACATGGGCGGGCTCTACGAGCTCGCGGCAGATCTCCAGGACCAGGGGCTCGTATGAAGTCCCGTCCTCGGGTCGGCCCGCTCGCCGCCCACGCGAACGACGCCCAGGCGGGCGACGTCGGTGCCGTCCAGGTCGACCGGCTGCTCGATGACCGCGACACCCACATCATCGTCTGCTGCGGCAGCGGCGGCGTGGGCAAGACGACCACCTCGGCGGCGCTCGCGCTGCGGGCGGCCGAGCGGGGCAGGAAGGTCGTGGTGCTGACCATCGACCCTGCCCGACGGCTCGCCCAGGCGATGGGCATCGACCAGCTCGACAACACTCCTCGCCCCGTGCCCGGCATCGGTCCGGGCACCCTCGACGCGATGATGCTCGACATGAAGCGCACCTTCGACGAGGTGGTGGAGTCGCAGGCCAGCCCGGAGAAGGCCCAGCAGATCCTCACCAACCCGTTCTACATCGCGCTCAGCTCCAGCTTCGCGGGCACGCAGGAATACATGGCGATGGAGAAGCTCGGCCAGCTCTACCGCGACTCCTTCGCCCACGACGGCGACGCCAGCGGCTACGACCTGGTCGTCGTCGACACCCCGCCCAGCAGGAGCGCCCTCGACTTCCTCGACGCACCCGAGCGGCTCTCCAGCTTCCTCGACGGCCGTTTCATCCGGCTCATGCTGGCGCCCACCAAGGGGCCCGTCAGGCTGATGTCGGCCGGCATCAACCTGGTCACCAACGCGCTCAAGAAGGTGCTCGGCGGGCAGATGCTCACCGACCTGCAGACGTTCGTCACCGCGCTCGACACCGTCTTCGGCGGCTTCCGGCAACGAGCCCAGGAGACCTACGCACTCCTCCAGGCCGATGAGACCGCCTTCCTCGTCATCGCCGCCCCCGAGACCGATGCGCTCAGGGAGGCCGCCTACTTCGTCGAGCGCCTCTCCGGTGACCGGATGCCGCTCCAGGGGCTGATCATCAACCGCGCCACGCTCCCCGACGACGTCTCGCTCACCGCCTCCGCGGCCGGAGCCGCCTCCGAGCGGCTCCCCGACGCTCCCCTGACCGCGGGGCTGCTGCGACTCCACGCCGACCGCGCGCTTCTCGTCGAGCGCCAGGAGCAGCTGCGCGACCGGTTCGCGGTCGCTCATCCTCAGGTGCCGACCTCCGTCGTGCCGGCGCTCTCCGGTGACGTGCACGACCTGACGGGCTTGCGCGAGATCGGGCGGCTGCTCGCCGGAGCATGAGTCGGGCCGGGACGTACGACGAACGTACGTCCCGGCCCGCGGGTGCTTGTGTGTATGTGTGCTTGTGCGCCGGCGGTCAGTCGACGGTGGCGCGGGTGCGCGCGGCCTCCAGGACTGCGCGCCACGATGCGTTGGGGCTGCGGCGGAGCAGCGCACGGCGCTCACGCTCGGTCATGCCGCCCCAGACACCCCATTCGATCTGGTTGTCGAGAGCCTCGGCCAAGCACTCGGTGCGAACCGCGCAGCCCGAGCAGACCATCTTGGCCTTGTTCTGCTCAGCTCCGCGGACGAACAGCTCGTCGGGCTCCTTCTCGCGGCACGCTGCCTGCAGTGACCATTCATCTACCCACATGTGTGCATCCCTTCGTCAGAGCGCTTCGCCCTCCCCAGCGACGGCGTGGGCGCCCATGCGGGTTAAAGGTTAAAGACACAAGTGCGGCGAGGGACACACCCATCTGGCCCTAAATCCGTAGTCCGAAATGACTATGGCGAAGCCTCAGAAGACTGCATTTGACCGCCCTGTCCCGCGTGGGCTGTGGATCATGTGCTATTAACCGCGATCACCTACGATGACCACCATGTCCTCGCCGTCGCTGCGCCCGCAGACCGTGCTCAAGCATCTTGCCGTGATGTGCGGCGTGGCAGCCGTGCTGGGTGTCGTCGCCGCCGGGCTGGCCATCCCGTTCGCCGGCGTCGCCGGCGTCGCGGCCAAGTCGACCGCCGAGAAGATGGATTCGCTGCCGAAGGCCTTCGAGGTCGACAACATGTCGCAGACGACCAAGATCGTCGACCGCAAGGGCAAGTTGATCACGACGCTCTACGACCAGAACCGCGTCTACCGTCCGCTCGACAAGATCTCGTCCAACATGACGAAAGCTCTTCTGGCGATCGAGGACTACCGCTTCTACCAGCACGGCGCGATGGATCTGAAGGGCACGCTCCGCGCGCTGGTCACCAACCAGGCCAGCGACTCGGTGCAGGGTGGCTCCTCGATCACCCAGCAGCTGGTGAAGACCACGCTGCTCTATACGGCCAAGACCGAGGCCGAGCGCAACGCGGCCATCGAGAAGTCGACGGCCCGCAAGGTCCGCGAGCTGCGTTACGCGATCGCGCTCGAGGAGAAGTACTCCAAGGACTGGATCCTGGAGCGCTACCTCAACGCGGCCTACTTCGGCGATGGTGCCTACGGCGTGCAGGCGGCCGCGAAGCACTACTTCAACGTCAACGCCTCCGAGCTCAGCTGGCAGCAGGCGGCGATGCTGGCCGGGATGGTGAAGAACCCCACCGGCTACGACCCGACCAACTACCCCGACGCCACCATCGCCCGCCGCAACGTGGTCATCGACCGGATGGCCGCGCTCAAGGTCGTCTCCCGCCCCGAGGCCGAGAAGCTGAAGGACGCCGACCTCGGTCTTGACGTCCAGAAGCAGCGCAACGGCTGCCTCGGCTCGTCGGCGGAGTTCTTCTGCGACTACGTGGTCAAGTGGCTCACCAAGGACCCTGCCTTCGGCGAGACCGAGGCCGACCGGCTGGCCCTGATCAAGTCCGGCGGACTGACCATCAAGACCACCCTCGACCAGCGGTTCCAGAACGCAGCCCAGGAGTCCGTCGAGTCCCACGTCTACTCCACCGACCAGGCCATCGGCGCCCTGGCGATGGTCGAACCCGGCAACGGCCGGGTGCGTGCGCTGGCGCAGTCGCGCCCGATGGGTGACAACAAGAAGAAGGGTCAGTCCTACCTCAACTATCTGGTGCCCAAGGAGAAGGCGGGCGACTCCAACGGCTTCCAGGCCGGCTCGACCTTCAAGGCGTTCACGCTGGCGTCGGCCATCCAGCAGGGCTTCCCGCTCAAGCAGAAGATGAACGCCCCGGAGGAGCTGACCCTCGACGAGTCCACCTTCGCCGGGTGCCCGGGCGACGGCAACCGGGTCGGCAACCACACCTTCCACAACTCGACGACCTCAGGCATGAAGGACGCCTACACCGGCACCCGCGAGTCGGTGAACACCTTCTACGCCCAGCTCTTCCAGCTGACCGGCATGTGCGCGCCCTACAAGCTGGCCCAGAAGATGGGCGTCAAGCTCACCGCCCCGTTCGGTGTCAGCTTCGACGACGGCCACGCTTGCAAGCCGAGCGAGACGCGCTGCGGCGGCGCCGAGCGCGTGCCCACCTTCACCCTCGGCGTGGTCGACGTCAGCCCGCTCGAGATGGCCGAGGCGTACGCGACGTTCGGTGCTCGCGGCCAGCATTGCGACTCGGTGCCCGTCAACGAGATCCTCGACGCCAACGACAAGGTGATCAAGGAGTACAAGCCCACCTGCCAGCAGGTGATGGCCAAGGGCACCGCCGACGCCGTCAACGACATCCTCCGCGGCGTGATGGAGCCCGGCGGCTTCGGGCAGAACCTGGCCCTCTCGGTGCCGAGCGCCGGCAAGACCGGCACCACGCAGGACAACAAGGCCGTGTGGCTGATGGGCTACACGCCGCGCCTCGCGACCGCCGCGATGATCGCCGGAGCCAACTCGAAGGGCACGCCCCTCAAGCTCAGCGGCCAGAACGTCGGAGGCACCTACATCTACGAGGCGTCCGGCTCAGGTTTCGCCGGGCCGATGTGGGGCGGCGCGATGCAGGAGATCGACCAGTATCTGAAGTACCAGGACTTCCACGCGCCCGACCCGAAGGTCATCGCCGGCCACACGGTCGACGTGCCTTGGACCGGCGGCATGTCGGTCGAGAAGGCGACGAGAGTGCTGCGCAAGGCCGGCTTCCAGGTGCAGGTCGGCCCGGAGGCCTACTCGGAGTACTCCTACGGCGACGTGGCCTTCACCAGCCCGTCCGACAAGGCGGCCGAGGGCTCGCCGATCACGATCTACACCTCGCTCGGCCCCAAGCCGAAGCCGAAGCCGGATCCCAAGCCGGACAAGAAGCCGGGCAAGCCCGACAAGAAGAAGGGCGACGACGGCAAGAAGAAACCGGCCGCCGCACCCGACGAAGATGTCGACTGGGGCTTCGAATGGCCGTCCGGCTGATCTAGCCGCCCTCACCAGCTCATCTGACTGTGGCCCCCGCCGATCCGGCGGGGGCCACAGTCGTCTCTGTGGTTACTGTCGACTCTGTAGGTCGGTCAGGCGAGCTGCTTGCGCACCTCGGCGGCCACGGCACCGCCGTCGGCGCGACCCTTGGTCTGCGGGGTCAGGATGCCCATGACCTTGCCCATCGCACGCATGCCCTCACCAGCGGCTCCGGACTGGTCGATGGCCTTGGTGACCAGCGCGGAGATCTCCTCGGCGCTGAGCTGCTCGGGGAGATACTCGGTGATCACCGCGGCCTCGGCGGTCTCCTTCTCGGCCTGCTCCGTACGGCCGCCGTCGGCGAAGGCGGTGGCGGCCTCGCGGCGCTTCTTCGCCTCGCGGGTGAGGATGGCGGTGATCTCCTCGTCGGTGAGCTCCTTGGCCTCGTCGCCCGCGACCTCGGCCTCGCTGATCGAGGCCATGACCATCCGCAGCGTGCCGACACGATCCTTGTCGCGCGCCTTCATCGCAGAGGTCAGATCAGTACGAAGTCGGTCCTTCAGAGTTCCCATGTGTCCCATTGTGGCAGGGTTGAGGCATGCGGCTCGCCTCAGTTATCGGCGCTACTTTCGGCACCGGCCTCGCCACGGGCGCCGCCATGACTGCGTACGCCCTGTGGGAGGCGCGCCAATACACTCTGCGCCACGTGAGGATGCCGGTGCTCCCCGAGGGCGCCGACCCGCTGCGGGTGCTGCATCTCTCCGACATGCATGTCGTTCCCTCGCAGCACAAGAAGCTCGACTGGATCGCCTCGCTGGCCTCGCTCAAGCCGGATCTGGTCGTCGACACAGGCGACAACCTCGCCCACCAGCGGGCGGTGCCGGCCGTCGTCAACGCGCTCGGCACGCTGCTGGACGTGCCCGGCGTCTTCGTGCACGGCTCCAACGACTACTACGAGCCGCGGCTGCGCAACCCGATCGGCTATCTGCTGCCCGACAGCGGCAAGCGGCAGACCAACGTGCCACAGCTGCCGTGGCGCGACCTGTCGACGGCGTTCTCCAAGGCCGGTTGGCTCGATCTCACCAACACCCGCTCCTCGTTGACCGTCAGAGGCATCGAGATCGCCTTCGCCGGAGTCGACGACCCTCACCTGCGCCTCGACGACCTGCCGGCCGTCGCCGGCCCTGCCGACCCGTCCGCCGACGTACGCCTCGGAGTCGCTCACGCGCCGTATCTGCGGGTGCTGGACCAGTTCACCCGCGACGGCTACGACGGCATCCTCGCCGGCCACACCCATGGCGGCCAGGTCTGCCTCCCCGGCGGACGGGCGCTGACGACCAACTGCGATCTCGACCCCGACCGGGTGCGGGGACTGCACACCCACACCCACGGCGGACGACAGGCGTGGATGCACGTCTCGGCCGGTCTCGGCACCTCCCCCTACACGCGGATCCGCATCGCCTGCCGCCCCGAAGCCACCATGCTGACGCTCACTCCGCGGGGCTCTTCTCGTCGGTAGGGCCCGATTACGGGTGGGGCCGTCGTCTGGGCTATGCTCATTGCTCGTTGGACCGATGATCGGTGCAGCATTCGGGTTGTAGCGCAGCTTGGTAGCGCACCTCGTTCGGGACGAGGGGGCCGCAGGTTCAAATCCTGTCAACCCGACATCGAGCTCAGGCTCGGAGATCGTCAAGATCTCCGAGCCTGAGCTCATTTGCAGTGCGATCGCCCCTCGCTCACGCCGCGGCGATCGCGGCGGCAAGCTCCTGTGCCCGCTCGTGGGCGCGCGCCATCGACTCCTCGTGCTTCGGCAGCAGCGCATCTAGCGCCGGGGCGTGTCGCGCCATGGTCAGCTCGGGGATCACAGTGGTCACGTCCAGCCCCAGCAGGTCGTCATGTCCGAGGATCGCCTCCAGGACCGGCACGACGTAGTCGTAGCCCTCCCTGGGCGCACCCGGTCCATACCCGCCGCCGCGAGCCGAGATCAGGACGGCCGGGCGGCCCGCGGCCGGCGACGGCCCGGCATGGCTGAAGGTGCGCCCGTCCACCATGATCTGGTCGAGCCACGCCTTGAAGACCGACGGCATCGTCAGGTTGTACATCGGCACCGTGAACAGGTACGCGCCAGCGCCGAGGAACTCCTCGATGAGCTCGTCCTGCACCTTGGCCGCATCGGCCTGCTCGGGCGTACGGCTGGCCGGTTCGGTGGCGCGGGCCGTAATGCCCGCGCCGTTGAGGTGGGGCACAGGCACTTCGGCGAGATCGCGGTAGACGACCTCGCCCTGCCACGCCTGACGGAAGGACCGGGCGACCTGGCGCGAGACCGACGCCTCGCCGAGCGAGGAGGACTCGATGTGCAGCAGATATGACATGGCTGATTCCTTTCGATGGAGATGTTGATCGCGCCCTGACGAGCACGGCCTCATGACCGGCCAGCCAGGTGCGTTACATACCGCTGATGCGGTAGCGTCTAGATGGGAAGAGGTGTTGCCATGGCAGCCAGAACGACCAGCGGGCCGTGCCAGGCCTGGCCGGAGGAGAGCGGCTTCATCCGGGAGGTCTTGGACCGCATCGGTGACAAGTGGACGGTGCTGGTCATCAGCACGCTCGCCGGTGGACCGATGCGCTACTCCGACCTGCAGGCGAGCATCCCGGGGATCTCGCAGAGGATGCTCACCGTGACCCTCAAGGCCCTCGAACGTGACGGCCTGCTCCTACGCACCGCTTACCCCGAGATTCCGCCGCGCGTGGAATACGAGCTCACCGATCTGGGACGGTCGCTGCTGACGTCCGTGAAGGCACTGGCGGCATGGGCGGCGACCCATCACGAAGACGTCGCAGCCAACCGTCGAGCCCACGAGCAGACCGGCGTCGGCCGAGAGAAGGCGCGCACAACCTCGCCGGAGGGTTCTCGCGCCCGTTGAGGACGGGGGCGCTCATGTCGCTGCCGGTTCCGTCGCGCTCCCGGCTGCCTCATCGAGCGCACGGGCGTAGCCGTCGACCGTCAGCGCCCCCGAGACCGCCAGACGGTGGTCGAACACCGTGAACGGCACACCGCGTGCCCCGAGCCGGAGACCTTCCTGTACGTCTGCGCGTACGTCCTCGGCGTAGTCGTCACCGAGCAGAACCTCCCGCACCCGCGACGCCCGCAGCCCGACCGACTCTGCCGTCTCGATGAGCGCATCGGCGGCGAACGGGTTGAGCTCGCCGGCGAAGTATCGGTCCTGCACCAGCGAGAAGAACGCCGACCCCCTCCCCGACTTTTCGGCATGGTGCAGGACGCGGTGCAGGTCGAACGTGTTCGCGTGCAGTCGGTCGGGCGCGAACGGGAGACCCTCCCGCTCCGCCAGGGACTGGGCACGTCCCTCTGCCGCTCGCACCCCCTCGGCGCCGCCGCCGTGTGAGCGGATGTACGCACCCTCGATCGACTCCGGGTCGCGCGGCGCGGTCGGATCGAGCTCGAACGAGCGGATCTTGACCACGAAGCGGTCTGCATCAGGACGGCGGCCGATGGCCTCCTCAAGACGGTGCTTGCCGATGTAGCACCACGGACATCCCAGGTCCGCCCAGACTTCGACGGCCAGGTGTGCCTTCTCGGCCGGGATCTCTTTCAAAGTTCCACCCCACTACTAGTTCGTAACATCATCGTAGGTGCGTTAATTGAGGCGTACAAAAGGCACTTCCGGGTGCGTAGGGCACATCGGAACCACGCGTGGAGATCGCCGGGGCACTCCGCGCCAGGCCCATTCCGGGCGGAGTAATCTCGATGCATGAGCTTCGACACCCACAACGGCACCCGCGGTGCCAAACAGCCCTCCGCCGGCCTCTTCCTGAAGCTGGTGAACAAGCTGATGATGAGCCGGGCTCGCAAGAAGGACGCCACGATGGCCGGGATGCGGCTGCTCGTGCTCACCACGATCGGAAAGAAGAGTGGCGAGCCGCGCTCGACACCGCTCGCCTGGTTCCCCGGCGACGACGGCACCTGGCTGATCGCCGCCTCCGCCGGCGGCGGGGCGAAGAATCCGGCGTGGTACTACAACCTCGCCGCCAACCCCGACCGAGTCACCATCGAGCTCGGCGGCGAGACGATCGCGGTGACCGCCGAGCAGCTCCATGGCGAGCAGCGTTCGCGCGCTTGGGCCGCGATCGTCGATTCCGCCGCGAACTTCGGGGGTTATGAGGAGAAGACCGACCGCGAGATCCCGGTGATCCGCCTGGCCCGCGCCTGAGATCGTCCGGTCCTGAGTTCAATTGTGACCTGCGGCATGCGAAACTGCCCCTCATGAGCAACGACCCAGCCGACAAGCTCGCTGCGCCGTCGTTCGGTTTCAAGAAGAAGCGTGGGGGCGCGAAGCCGGCGAAGGCGAAGTCCGAGGCGACTCCGAGCACGACCCAGCCCGAGACGGCGGCGCCTGCGGCAGACGCCGCCGAGTCAGCCCCGGCCGAGTCGACCAGCGCGACCGCGCAGGGCGAGAAGACTCAGGTCCTGGAGAAGGCGGCCCCCTCCACGGCCGACCCGGTCGACCCCGATCCAGTCGTCGAGGACGCCCCGAAGAAGCAGAAGGCCGAGAAGGCTCAGAAGGCGAAGTCCGCCAAGCAGCCAAAGCTCGCGAAGCCCAAGCCCGCGAAGAAGCCCAGGCCCGCCAAGGAGCCCAAGGCATCGAGCACTCCGAAGGCACCCAAGCAGCCCAAGGACCCGAGCCAGCGCCGGCTGAACATCGGCATGCCGTCGGGGCTCTCCGCGGCCGTGATGATCGGCGCGATCGTCGGAGCCTTCATGGCCCTGGCCGTCTGGTTCAGCGGCACCGTGAGTCAGTGGACGCGAGGCACCTCGTCGCTCGGCGACAGCGGCGCGTTCGTCCTCATCGCTGTCTTCGCCCTCGCGATCGTCGTCGGCGGCTACCTGCTCCGCCTCGCCTCTGCGAGGTCGCCGTTCACGATCAGCTTCCTCGGCTCAGCCCTGGTCGCCGTACTCTCGATGCTCTTCCTCACCGAGCTCTTCAACTACGCCTGGGGCGTCATCGTCGTCGTGTTCCTCACCGCCGCCGCGTACGCCCTCGCCCACTGGGTCACCACCAACTACATCGACTGACCACCCTCAGCCGAGAAGTCACCTCTGCAGACCGAGAGGTCAGGCCCGCGGCGTCGAGAAGTCACCTCTGCAGACTGAGACGTCACTTCCGCAGGCCGAAACGTCACCGCCGCGGCGCCGAGAGGTCACTTCTGCAGGTCGAGAAGTCGTTCAATGCCATCTCGACCTGCAGAAGTGACGCTTCGGCCTGCAGACGTGACGTCTCGGCCTGGTGGGTGACTTCTCGCTAGGTCAGAGTCCCGCGGCGACGAGCTCGGCGAGCTGGACGGTGTTGAGGGCGGCACCCTTGCGGAGGTTGTCGTTGGAGATGAACAGCGCGAGGCCGCGGTTGTCGGGTACGCCTTCGTCGTTGCGGATGCGACCGACGTAGGACGGGTCCTTGCCGGCGGCGTGGAGAGGCGTGGGTACGTCGCGGAGCTCGACGCCGGGGGCGTCGGCGAGGAGCTTGGCGGCACGCTCGGGGGTCAGCGGCGAGGCGAACTCGGCGTTGATCGCGAGCGAGTGACCGGTGACGACCGGGACGCGGACGCAGATGCCGGAGACGCGCAGATCCGGAAGGTCCAGGATCTTGCGGGACTCGTTGCGGAGCTTCTGCTCCTCGTCGGTCTCGCCACGGCCATCCTCGACCAGCGCCCCGGCGTACGGGAGCACGTTGTAGGCGATGGTGTCGGTGTAGGTCGACGGCTCCGGGAACGTGATGGAGGATCCGTCGTAGGCCAGCTCGCGGGCCTTGTCCTCAGCGGCAGTGACGCCGTTGACGAGCTCCTCGACGCCGGCGACACCGGAGCCCGAGACCGCCTGGTAGGTCGAGACGATCAGCCGCTCGAGGCCGGCCTCGTCGTGGAGCGCCTTCAGCACGGGCATCGCGGCCATCGTGGTGCAGTTGGGGTTGGCGATGATGCCCTGTCGGGCCTCGATGACCCCGGCCATGGCCGACGGGTTGACCTCGGAGACGACCAGCGGGACCGACGGGTCCTTGCGCCATGCCGAGGAGTTGTCGATGACGATCACACCGGCGTCGGCGAACTTCTGGGCCAGCGCCCTCGAGGTCGCGCCGCCGGCGGAGAAGATCGCGATGTCGAGACCTGACGGGTCTGCGGTGGCGGCGTCTTCGACGACCACCGAACGCTCACCGAACTCGATCGTCTTGCCCGCGGACCGCGCCGAGGCGAAGAAACGGACGTCGTCGAGGTCGAAGCCGCGCTCGAGCAGGATCTGGCGTACGGCGACGCCGACCTGCCCAGTGGCTCCTACGATTCCAAGGTTGATGCTCATCGACCCGTCCCTCCGTAGACGATGGCCTCGCCGTCGCTGTCGAGACCAAAAGCTTTGTGTGTGGCGCGCACTGCGCGGTCGAGGTCGTCGGCACCAACCAGCACCGAGACCCGGATCTCCGAGGTCGACACCATCTTGATGAGGACGCCCTCAGCGGCCAGCGCAGCGAAGAACCGCGACGTGATCCCCGGATGCGTACGCATCCCGGCACCGACGATCGACAGCTTGCCGATCTGCTGGTCGGTGATCAAGCCGGCGAAGCTGCCCTCGCCCTGGATCTCACCGAGGACGGAGCGTGCCATCTTGATGTCCGTGCGCGGCAGCGTGAAGGAGATGTCCGTGCGTCGGGTCTCCTCGGCGGACACGTTCTGAACGATCATGTCGATGTTGATGCCGTTGTCGGCGAGCGTGTCGATGATGCGCGCGGCTTCGCCGGGCTCGTCGTTCACACCGACCAGGGTGATCCTGGCCTCGCTGCGGTCGTGGGCGACACCGACGATCTCGGGCCGGTCCACATCGAGGTCGGCGCCGTAGGAGACCTTCTCCACGTCGACGTCGGGGAACTGCCCCGCGGCCGCCTCGACGGCACGGTCGACCTCGTCGTCACCGACGACGACCGAGATCCGAACCTCGGAGGTCGAGATCATCTGGATGTTGACCCCGGCCTGCGCGACGGCAGAGAAGAAGTCGGCGATCTTCTTCGGCTGGGTGCGCAGCCCGGCGCCGATCAGGGAGACCTTCCCCATCAGCGGCTCGGCGCTGACCCGCTCGAAGCCGAGCTCGTCGCGCGACTGCTCGAGCGCCTTGCTCGCAGACTCGACCGCGTCACGCGGCAGGGTGAACGAGACGTCGGTGTGGTCGGTGCCGATCGCGGAGGCGTCCTGGACGACCATGTCGACGTTGATCCCGACGCCGGCGATGATCTCGAAGACCTTCGCCGCGGACCCGACTCGGTCGGGGAGATTGATGACGGTGATCTTCGCCTGGCTGCGGTCGTACGCGATGGCCGCGACGATCGGGGCCTCCATGCCCACGTCCTCGGTGACCTGGTCGGCCTGAGGCGAACCGGCGTCGATACTGCCCTTGACGACGGTGCCTCGCAGGGTCGAGAAGGACGAGCGTACGTGGATCGGGAGGCTGTGACGGCGGGCGAACTCCACCGATCGCAGGTGGAGCACCTTCGCCCCGGATGCCGCCAGCTCGAGCATCTCCTCGAAGGCGACCTCGCCCAGCTTGCGGGCGGTCGGGACGATCCGCGGGTCGGCGGTGAAGACACCGTCGACGTCGGTGTAGATCTCGCAGACGTCGGCGTCGAGCGCCACCGCCAACGCGACCGCTGTGGTGTCGGTGCCGCCGCGGCCCAGCGTGGTGATGTCCTTCGTGTCACGGGAGACGCCCTGGAAGCCGGCCACGATCGCGATCGCGCCGTCGGCGATCGCTCCCTGGATCCGCTCCGGGGTGATGCTGAGGATCTTCGCCCGGCCGTGCTCGGCGTCGGTGATCAGGCCCGCTTGAGAGCCGGTGAACGACCGTGCTTCGTACGCCAGACCGCGCTCGTTCGCGACGTCGTTGATCGCCATCGCAAGCAGCGCCATCGACTGGCGCTCCCCGGAGGTGAGCAACATGTCGAACTCACGTGCGTGCGCAGTCGCATCTGGCGAGACCTTGTTGGCCAGATCGACCAACTCGTCTGTGGTGTCGCCCATGGCGGAGACGGCCACGACGACATCGTGACCCTGCTCTTTCGTCGCGACAACCCGTTGAGCGACGCGCTTGATGCCTGCTGCGTCGGCTACTGAGCTGCCACCGTACTTCTGAACTACGATTCCCACGCCGGGAGAGTCTACGTTGCCGCTGTTGCCGTCTTCTCAAGCATCTCATCTGCAGCGGCCAGATCCTCGTCTTCACCGGTGAACGGCTCGGAGTCGAGACGGTCGTGAGCGACCACGGTCAGCAGCGCGTTGAGCACCGCTCCCGCCAGGTTTCCCCAGTTGTTGACGTAGCTGAACTGCCACCACCACAGCGCCTCGTCGACATCGCCCAGACGGTAGTGACGCAGGCCGTACTCCAGATCGGTCACCAGGCTCGCGATGTCGTCGGAGACCTGACTGTCGACCACGTCGGGCCGGTAAGGGTCGAAGACGAAGCTGTAGGTGTCGATGTTGCCGAACATCTCGGCCAGGCCCATCCGGAGCTCGTCGACGTCGGCCTCCATGCCTACATCGGGCTGGAACTCCTCGCGCGGCTTGAAGTCCTGCTGTGCACCCATCCGGGCGCCCGCCAGAAGGATCTGGCTGACCTCGAGCAGCAGCATCGGGACGGCGCTGCCGCCATCACCGTCGGCAGCGATCGCACGCACCGAGAGCAAGAAGCTCTCCACCGAGTCGGCGATGCTGGTGGCGAAGTCCTTGCCGGTCAACTCGTTCGTCATGACGCCCCCCCCTTCCCGAGGTCCCTGTGGATCGTCAGGCTACCTCCGATAAGGCGGCCTGACGAGGGTAAAGAGATGGCTCTTAGCAGGCCTTAAGCCACTATTCAGCCGATCGTCGCCCAGCGAACGCGCGTCCGAGAGTGACCTCGTCGGCGTACTCCAGGTCGCCACCCACCGGAAGGCCGCTGGCCAGCCGGGTGACCTTCAGACCGAGCGGGCTCAGCTGACGGGTCAGGTAGGTGGCGGTCGCCTCGCCCTCGAGGTTGGGGTCGGTGGCGAGGATCACCTCGGTGATCCCGGGGTCGTTGAGCCGCTGGACGAGCTCACGGATGCGCAGCTGGTCAGGGCCGATCCCGTCGATGGGGCTGATCGCCCCGCCGAGCACGTGATAGCGACCGCGGAACTCGCGGGTGCGCTCGATCGCGACGACGTCCTTGTATTCCTCGACCACGCACAGCACCGACTGCTCGCGACGCGGATCACGGCAGATCCGGCAGGTCTCCTCCTCGGAGACGTTGAAGCAGACCGAGCAGAACTTCACCTTCGCCTTGACCTCGTTGAGGATCGCAGCCAGACGGTGTACGTCTGCGGGATCAGCCTGGAGCAGGTGGAACGCGATCCGCTGGGCGCTCTTCGGGCCCACGCCCGGCAGCCTTCCCAGCTCGTCGATGAGGTCTTGGACCACACCCTCGTACAAGTTGTTGTCGCCTTATCTCGTCGGTGCGGGTCTAGAAGCCGAGCTTGAACGGAGGCTCGCCGCCGGCGGCTCCGGGGCCGCCGCCGAGACCACCCGCGAGCGGGCCCATCGTCTCGCCGGCGAGCTCGTCGGCCTTGCTCTTCGCGTCGCGGTAGGCCGCGACGATCACCGAGCCGAGGTCTTCGAGATCGTCGGGGCTGCTGCCGTCGAACTCGCCCTGCTTGATCTCGACGCCGACCAGCTCACCGGTGCCGGTGACCTTCACGGTCACCGCGCCGCCGGCGACGGTGCCGTCGACGATCGTCTCCGCGAGCTTCTCCTGGGCGTCGACGATCTGACCCTGCAGGGCCTGAGCCTGCTGCATGATCGCGTTGAGGTCGAGGCCGCCTTCTCCGCCGAGGCCTTCGAGAGGGTTCGTCATCTGTTTCGTCCTTGGGTTGGTCTAGTTGTGAGGGATCTCTTCGATCATCGTTGCACCCAGCTCCCGAGCGAGCAGGTCTTCGGCCCCCAGAGTGGCCGGACCGTCATAGGCCTGGTCGTCGGGATTGACCGCCGCATCCGCCTCGGCCAGACGGACCGCCTGGTCGTCGACGGGCGGCTGGTAGTCGGCGTCACGCGTCGGGCGGATCGCCTCGCGGGCCAGCGCGATCGACCCCGGCTCGACCGGGACCACCGCCGGGGGCGCCTGGGACTGATCAACCGGTGGCGCGTCGGCCGCCCAGTCGGGCGGGGGTGCCTGCTCGTTCCAGGAGCCGTCCGGCTGCTGCGGGGCCGGATCCGACGGCTGGTTCGGCTGCTGGGGTTGCTGCGGCTGCTGGGGTTGAGGCGCGGGCGGTGCCGGCCGCTGCGACGCACCCTGGCCGCCACCGGCGACGATCGCCTCGATCTTCGGCTGGATGCCGATCACGTTGACCAGGGCCTGACCCAGGATCGGCTCGTGCCCACCGGTCGCGAACCGGTCACGAAGACCCGGCGACCCGAACCCGATGGTGAGCACCCCGTCGCGGAAGTCGATCACCGATGCGTTCTGCCCGACCAGCGACCAGGTGGCGCGACGCAGACCCTTGGTCTGCGCGATCACGTCGTCCCACAGCCGGCGGACGTCGACATTGCCCATGCCGGCGCTCTGTGTCGGCTGAGTCTGCTGCTGCGGCGCTGCGGGAGGCTGCTGCTGGCTCGGCGGCTCGGGCACGGGCTGCGGCTCCGGTACGCCGGCGGCTGGTGTCTCCTCGACCGGCTCGGGGTTCGGCTCCCGAACCGGCTCAGGAGCCGCCTCGCGCACCGGCTCGTCGGCCACGTAGGACTGCGCAGGCTCCGCCGCCGGGGCGGGAGCGGCGGTCTCGTGCCCCGGCGCACCGACGGACGGCTTGAGCACCGGCCGGTCCTGAGCGGGAGCGGCAGCCGCCGGGTGGGCGGACACCGTCGGCGTACCGCTGACCTCGACGCGCCTCTCCAGACGGTCGAGGCGAGCGGCGAGGCCGTCGGCGCCGTCGGCCGCGGGCAGCAGCACGCGGGCACAGATCAGCTCGAGGAGCAGCCGGGGCGCGGTGGCGCCACGCATCTCGGTCAGACCGGTCGCGACGGCGTCGGCGGCACGCGAGAGATCATGCGGCCCGAATCGTCCGGCCTGGCCGACGAGGCGCTCGCCGCCGTCTTCGGAGACGTCGATGAGCCCGGTCGTGGGCGCGTCAGGCACTGCCTTGACGATGACCAGGTCGCGCAGTCGACGCAGCAGATCCTCGGTGAACCGTCGCGGGTCCTGACCGGTCTCGATGATCTTGTCGATCACCCCGAAGACCGCAGCCCCGTCATGGGCGGCGAAGGCGTCGACGACCTCGTCGAGCAGCGCATCGGGGGTGTAGCCGAGCAGCCCGGCAGCGAGCTCGTACGTCACGCCTTCCGGACCCGCGCCACCCAGGAGCTGATCCATGACCGAGAGGCTGTCGCGCATCGACCCGCCGCCCGCGCGGGCGACCAGCGGCAACGCGGCCGGAGCGACCTTGATGCCCTCCATGTCGCACAGCGTCGCGATGTAGTCGGCGACGAGCTTGGGTGGGAAAAGCCGGAACGGGTAGTGGTGGGTGCGCGACCGGATCGTCGGGATGACCTTCTCCGGCTCGGTGGTCGCGAAGATGAACCGCAGGTGCTCCGGCGGCTCCTCGACGAGCTTGAGCAGCGCGTTGAAGCCCTGCGTCGAGACCATGTGGGCCTCGTCGATGATGTAGACCTTGTAGCGGCTCTTGACCGGCGCGAAGAACGCCTTCTCCCGCAGGTCACGGGCGTCGTCGACGCCACCGTGGGAGGCCGCGTCGATCTCGATCACGTCGATGCTGCCCGGCCCGCCACGCGCCAGGTCGCGGCACGACTCGCACTCCCCGCACGGGTCGGCGATCGGCGCCTTCTCGCAGTTGAGCGCCCGCGCCAGGATCCGCGCCGAGGTCGTCTTGCCACAGCCACGGGGCCCGGAGAAGAGATAGGCATGGTTGACCCGGTTGCCCGCCAGCGCGTTGCGCAGCGGGCCGGTGACGTGATCTTGGCCGATGACCTCGGCGAACGTCTCCGGCCGGTAGCGGCGGTAGAGAGCTAGGGGTGCGTCCACTCGACAGACCCTATCCGCGACCACCGACAGTTCGTAACCACCCTGGGCGGTGACGTCCCGGCTTGTGTGCGGGCATGAAAAGGCCCCCCACGTACCCAACAGAGCTCGCGTATCCTTGCTGCCTTCCGGCCCTGGGGAGGTTCGACAAGATGTCGCCACATGGGGGGTTGCCGAAGAGTCTAGACGAGCCCCACCGCCGAACCCAAAGGCGGCCCGCACCCCACCGCCGATTTCCTCCAGACGTACGCAGCCGCGTAAGGTTCCCCACGGATCTGTCGCCTAGTGGCCTATGGCGCACGGCTGGAATCCGTGTTGGGTGCAAGCCCTCGGGGGTTCGAATCCCCCCAGATCCGCCACACGAAATCGGCGCCTGACCTGCAGTGATTGCAGATCAGGCGCCGTTCTCGTCTGAGTGGGCCGACTACATCGAGCCCTTGCGGCGCGAGAACAGCGGCCGCAGGACCAGCCCGAGACCGAGCGCGCCGCCGCCACCGATGCCCCACCAGATCGCATTCTCGCGGACGGTGGCGAGCGGATCCTTCTGCTCCTTGGCCATCGGGGCCGGCTCGACGTCCTGCGTCTTCTCGTCGTCCTTGACGGCCGGGCGGGCCAACGCGTCGTAGGCGTTCACCACACCTGCGCCCCAGAAGCGTCCGCCCTGACCCTCGCGGCCCGATGCGGTGCCGTAGAGGCGGTCGATGACCTCGTCGGCGCTCCAGCCCCGGTTGGTGGACCAGATCAGCGCGAGCACACCGGCGACCTCGGCGGAGGCGAAGGAGGTCGTGACCGAGTCGACCCAGCACGGCTGGCCGAAGAGCGTCTTCGAGGCCGCCCCGTAGGTCGGAGCGGCGACGTCGGTCTCGGAGTTGGGCAAGACCGCTGACTCCGGGTCGGAGGCCCAGGTGCCGGAGGCACTGACCGTCACCACGGAGTCGTTGGCATTGGGGAAGACCTTGGGCGAGATGTCCCGGTCTTCGTCGGTGGCGATGCCTGACCAGTCGGACGCCATCACGACGATGGCCCCCTTCTTGATGAGCGTGTCGACCGCCGCGTCCAGGCCCGACGACCCCTGTGTCGCAGGGAGGCCGACGTCGACGATCAGCCCCTTCGCGTTGCCCTTGGCCAACGAGTTGAGCTGAGCGGTCATCTGCTTGACGTCGACCGTGGACTTTTCCTGACCGACCTTGAGGACCGCGTGGTCGCTGAGCTTGGCCTTGGGCGCGATCTGGGAGATCAGGCCGGCGGCGACGGTGCCGTGATAGTCCTTCGCGCTGCGGCTGTATCCGGAGTCGACCACCGCGACCCGGATTCCCTGGCCCTGCTTGCTGACCTCCTGCGCCTCGGAGATCCGCATGATCGCGAACGGAGCCGCCGTGGTCGGCACGGGAGCCGTCTGGGTCTCCGCCTTCTGCGGGGCGCCACCGGTGTTCTTCTCGTAGGCCTTGCAGACGGCCCGCTCCTCCGCGGCGTACGCAGCCGGGCTGCCCAGCAGAGACAGCCCACCCACGACGGCAGCGAGCGCGATAGCGCTGCGCACCGATGTCACTCGGCCACGCACTTGCTCTCCTCGACCTTGCCGCTACCGGGCGGGCACAGTGCCATCTCGGTCGACAGGGCGGCACCGCTGGGCAGCATACGGAGCCAGGTGCCAGGGATGAGCGTGCCCGAGTCCGAGGTCAGACCGAGACGATCGACCGTGACCGGACCATCCACCGTGTTGGCGCTCCCCCGAGCATCGACGAGGAATGGGGTGGCACTCTTCTTGTCCAGGTCCTCGCCGTTGGACGCAAAGACGAAAGCGCCCTTTCCGGGGTCGACCCGGGCAGAGGTCAGGTCGGTGGCCTCCGGCGGTTCGGTCGTCGGCCACGCGTCCGCGCCCGGTTCGGTGCCGAGGCGCACCGTTGTCTTCTTGCCGGCCTCGAGCTTGGCGCACGCGGGGCCGGTGGCCGGCGTCAGCGTCTCTCGCGGCCAGAAGGTGGACGATTCCAGCCGATCGCCGTGGATGTTCGGCTGGGAGTCGAGCGACTGCGGGTTGACCTTGCTGCCGAACGCCACGTCGTAGACCTCGCTGGCGAACGCCTCGAGCCGGATCCAACCGCTCTCGGTCATCAGGTAGTTCTTCGCCTGATAGTTGCCCTTGGTGCCGATCGGGTAGTCCTCGCCCTCGACCGTCTGGCCGGCCTTGGTGAACGCGCTCCCGAAGGATTCGCCCGACAGCGGCGCCCCGGCGGGGAACAGGTTCACCCAGGCCTGCGGCACCGTCGGGGTCGAGACAGGTCCGCTGAACGCACCGTCGGCGTACGTCTCCGCGTCGTCATCGATCTTGTAGCTGTAGGCCTGGGTGTAACCGTCCAGATCCTGGCTCTCCGCGATGAGGTAGGTCCCCTCCTCCGACTGCACCATGAAGCCGGCCCCTGCCGCCTCGTGCACATCGGGCTTGGCAGAGATGTTCAGGAAGGTGCCGGAGCCGTTCGCCGTGCAGGTCGTCCAGCCGGAGTTGATGAAGTCGGACTTCCGCGGCAGCTCCTCGGGCACGCCCGCGCCGGAGATGCCGATGGTCCCCTTCGGGAACTCCTTGTCGATCTCCTCCTGGTCGATGACCTTCGACTTCTTCTCCAGGTCGAGCCCGAGGATGAGCTGGGCGCTGGCGAGGTTGACGACCGGGTACAGCTCCCTCTCCTTCTCCGGGCCGGTGACGACGTACCGCGCCCCGCCCTTGGTCACGATCAGGCCGGGCTGGTCGGCCCAGCCGGTCGCGGCCTTGGGCGAGAGGAAGTGAGCGACACCGCCGCCGGCGATGAGCAGCACCGCGAGCACGAGGCCGCCGAAGACCGACCGGCCGGGCCGAGCCGGCTCCACCTCGCGCCCGCCCGGGGCGCCGGAGAGGAACGCGGAGACGAGCCGGCGGCGGCTGAAGGCATGGGCCTCTACAAGGTCCTTCTTGCTGGCCATCAGAAACCAGCCACCGCGGCGCCGAAGAGGCCGGATGCGAGCACCATCAGCGGCAGCATCGCCAGCAGGCAGATCGTCTCGGCGAGGTCAGCCAGGCGTCCGCGCCGGATCGAACCGACGTCGGGGACGAGCGTGAGCACCAGGAGTACGCCACCGGCGGCCGCCAGCACGACGGCGGTCGTCGGTCGCCACGACTCGTGGTAGATCAGCAGGGCCGCGCCGATCGCGAGCAGGCCGGCGATACCGGAGACCAGACCGACGAGCACCTCGGTGCCCGTGCGGTACTGCCGGGTACGCAGCATCAGCACGACGCACGCGGCCAGGGCCAGCAGCGTGCCGAAGAGACCGAGCCCGACGACGAACGGCGAGGTCAGCACGACCAGCACGCCGACCGAGAGCGAGATCGCGACCAGGATCTCGTGGGCGACCCGGGCGTCGACCCGCACCTGGTTGGCCGTGATCTCGTCGGGGTCGAGGTTGATGTCTTCGTCGGAGTAGAGCTGCGGCACGTCGGTCTTGGTGGTGCTCAGCGCCAGCCACGGGAAGAAGCTGCCGGCCAGGACCACGACCACCAGCACGATGCCGAGCACCACACCGGCCTTCCAGCCGGTGGCGGTCAGCAGCAGGCCGGCGACCAGGAAGACACCGCCGACGAGGGCGCCCGGCATCGCCAGCATCCGGGCCTCGCCCAGACCGAGGAAACCGACCGCCGAGACGAGCATGGCGCCAGCGCCGGCGAAGGCCAGCGGGAGACCGACGTCGCCGCCGTCACCGATGGCCGCGGCGCCGATCAGGAAGCCGGCGACCGCGCCGTAGACCTCACCGATCCAGACCGCGGAGATCGCGGCGTCGTTCTCGGCCTCGAGCCGCGAGAGCACGATCGCTCCGCCGGCGAGGACGATGCCGATCACCGCGGCAGCGACGCCGGCGAGCGTCGACGGCGCCTGGGTCCACAGCGCACCGGCCCCGAGGAGCAGCAGCAGCGCGGCAGCCAGCAGCGACGTACGTCGTCCGGCCTCGGGCTTCCACGGCGCCATCTCGCCCTCGACGACGTCGGTCATCGCCTCGACCACGTCGTCATAGACCCGCGGCGGCTTATCGTCGATGCCGGCGCTCACGGTGAGTACGCCGCCGTCCTCGACACCCTGCGGGATCAGCCCGAGATCGCCGGCGAGCTTGCGGCCATCGGCGAGCACGACGCGGTAGCCGGCGTAGGCCGTCTGCGGGTCGAGCATGCCGACGCTTCGAGCGAGCTCGGGAACGAGCTCGGCCACCGGCACCGATCCGGGCAGCACCAGATCCATCCGGCGGGTGCCGGAGGCAACCGTGACCCGGACCAGCCCGGTGGGCGCCACCTGCGCCTGCGTCATTTCACGAACTCCTCGCGTCGTGCCTGTATCCGGGACGGACCGACCGACTGTCCCGAGAGTGATTCGCCCGCCGGTTCAGACGGCGAGCAGCAGCGCTGACTTTGCCACAAAACGAGCTACGAGGGGGTCGGTGCATGGCACCGGGCCCCCTCGTGTTGCGCTCTCAGGCGGTCTCAGCCGCCGAGACCGGCCGCGCCGCGTCGGTCGGCGTTGTGCATCTCAGCGCCGGCCTCGTTCACGAACTTGCTGCTCTTGTCCAGCGAGAAGGCAAGCTCGCGGATGCTCGCGTTCCACCTGGCCTGAGCCTGGTTGTAGGCGTTCGCCGCCTCACCGGTGAAGTCCTGCTGGAGCTTCAGGATCTGGCTCTCCAGCCCGTCGAGCTCGCGGTCCATCTCCGCCACGCCCTTGAGCAGGATGTCGGTGATGTTGCCCATCTGTCCGTGGTTTACGACAATTTCTTCGCTCATGTCAGTCCCCTTGAAGTCGCTGCGGTGTCAGAACGTGTACTTGGTGCCCTCGACCTGACCGGCGATGGCGCTGCTCTGCGAAGCAACGTCCTGGTCAGCGTCGGAACCGAGCCTGCGAGCGTTCGTCAGACCCTGCGTGAGCAGGTCGAGCGCCTTGGTGATCTCACGGGCCTTGTCGTTGTAGGTGTTCATGAGCTGCTGGAACGAGGTGCCGCCAGCGCCCTTCCACCCCGAGGATCCAGCCGACTGAGCCTCGGTGACAGTGCGGGAGTTGATGCTGTCCAGCTTCTGCTTGGTCTCTTCGATGAAGCCGACGGCGGTGTTGATCGCCTGGCCTTGCTTGATCTCACTGCTCATGGAGCTGTCCTTCCACCGGCGGAACCGGTTTTCCTAGGTTGATACCTGATGGAGCCCGGCTCCCGATGGGCTCCCCCCGAGGTCCGGACAATGTGCTCTTACCCCGTCGCCGGAGTTCTAAACACAATTTCCTGAAGTTTTTTCTAGCCCTGCTCTTTACCCATTGAAACCCGATTCCCACAGATGACGGAAGAACCCTGAGGAAACCACGAAGGAAGCGATGACGGCCGCGCCGCACAGCGACTCCGCCCAGTCTGCCCGCGAGGCCCACTTCGCCGAACGCCAGCCCCGGCCGGTCGCGATCGCCGCGATGACCGTCGCGAAGCCGATCACCACGACACCGAGACCGAACCAACGGACCAGGTCGGGGTCGGCCCAGCCTACGAACGCATGGATGCCGACGGCCAGCGCAATAACGCCGGCGACCCGGAGCACGCCGCGCGGCAGCCAGTAGCGATAGCTGCGCGCCGAGAGCAGGATCACGAAGGCACCGGCGAGCAGGATCACCCAGCCACCGATCTGATCCACGTCGGCGGTCGCGGTCGCCACGACACCGGGACCGCTCACCGCCACCAGACCGAGCACCGCCCACGACGCGGCCGCCAGCGTGCGGGCGCCGCGGTCGGCGACGACGGTGACCTCGTCGTACGGCACCGTCGACGTGCCCGAGGTGGTCTTCGCCCGCGCCGACCAGGCGGTCACCGAGAGCTTGGAGACGTCGAGGAGATAGGAGTCGGGCACGTCGACGGCGTAGGAGGGCACGATCCGCGCGGCCAGTGCGGCAGCCGCGAACAGGATCGACCACGGCACCTGCGGCGACGTGCCGAACAGGGCACACAGCGCCGTCACTACGAAGACGGCCGCGCCGGTCGAGGTCCAGACCTTGAGCGCCGCGTCGACATGGTCGACCAGCGAGCGCGAGATCGTGGCGACGACGGCTGCGCTCAGCCCGGCCATGCCGACCGCCATCGGCAGCGTCTCCACGGTAGGCGTCGAGACGACGACGAAGGCGGCACCGCCGGCGAAGGCCGGGGCGGCGAGCGCCCGGCGTGCGGCGTACGGCCCGGCGGGGGCGATGCCGACGACGGCTCCGACCGCGAGCAGGACGGCGGTGGCCAGCCGATGCCAGCCGTCGGCATGAGCACCGAACCCGGCGCCCGCGACCGCCAGCAACGTGGCGAGACCGACCCAGTAGAACGAGAAGCTGCCGGCCCGCCTGGGAGCGGAGGTCTCGACGACCTCACGCGTCACGTAGGCCTGCGTGGGCGGCGAGTCGGCGGCCAGGAGCACGCCCGTGGTGATGCCGCGCGAGGCGAGCGAGACGTCGGGGTCGAGCACGTCGCCACGCCGGTCACGCAGCGCCGGCGCTGCCGGGAGCCCGACTGCGGTCGCGTACTCCCGAGCGAGGTCGGCGGCGTGTGCATCGGAGGGAACGACGATGTCGACCACGCCGGCAGTGCCGTGGACCGTGACTGCCAGCCCACCTGCTGCGAGCGCCGGCTCAACGGCTTCGGCCGCCTGAGTGGGCATGACACCTCCCGGATGTGTAAAGACCCTGTGACAGAGTTCCACATCGGAAGCTCCAGCGCCCGTTTTACCGGACCCGCGCGGTCAAGGGTAGTAGCGGCGGGTCGAGCGCTCTAAGATCCACACGTCCTGCGGCATCCGGGCCCGCGGGAACCGAATCAGTCTCAGGGGGACACGTGACGATCGCTGCGACTGCCGGCGGCACCCGCACCGAGGAGCCCGAGGTCCCCGAAGGGGAGCTCGCCCTCAACCCGCCACCGGCCATCGAGGACGGCGAGGGCGTCGGCGGCGTGCTGATGAACGCCATCCCCATGCTCGGCAGCCTCGGCTCGATCGTGCTGGTGGCGACCATGCAGCCCGCGGCGGGCGCGGGCGGCGGCGTACCGATCCAGAAGTATCTCGCAGCGGGCATGTTCCTCTTCGCGACGCTCGGCTTCATCTTCGTGCAGATCGACCGGCAGCGGAAGCAGAAGCAGAAGCAGGTCGGCGGTCAGCGCACCGACTATCTCCGCTATCTGGCAGGCATCCGCAAGTCGGCCCGCAAGGCCGGCGAGCAGCAGCGCAAGGCGCTGACCTGGCACTATCCCGCGCCGACGTCGCTGCCCGCGATCGCCGAGGAGCGCAGCCGGCTGTGGGAGCGGCCCAACACCCACAAGCGCTACCTCGACGTACGTTACGGCGTGGCGCACCAGCCCCTGGCCCTCACGCTGAGGCCGCCCGAGCAGACGCCGATCGACCAGGTCGACCCGGCCTCGGCGAGCGCGCTGCACCGGCTTCTGACTGTGCACCGGATCCAGCCCGACCTGCCCGCGGCGACCAACCTGCGCGGCTTCGACAAGATGGAGATCTGCGGCAACGAAGACCAGGCCAGGGCGCTCGCCAGGGCGCTGATCTGCGGGATGACGACCTTCCACTCCCCCGAGCAGCTGGTCGTCGCCGTGCTCACCTCCGAGCGCAACCTGGCCGAGTGGGACTGGGTCAAGTGGCTCCCCCACGCGCAGAGCGGCCGCGAGGTCGACGCCGTGGGCCCGCGGCGCATGGTGGTCACCAACATCAACGACCTCGGCGCGCTGCTTCCGACCGAGGTCGGCGAGCGCGCCCGGTGGGGCACCGACGACCGGATCCCCACGCCGCAGGTGGTGGTGCTCGTCGACGGCGGCAGCGTGCCGCCGGGCAACCACGTGCTGCCCGACGACGGCATCCAGGGCGTCACCGTCATCGACCTACCGACGCACTGGGACGAGCTCTTCGACTCCAGCCGAGTGCGGTTCCTGATCGACGACGAGGAGCCCGACGAGAACAACACGGTCTCCGGCTATCAGGTGCGCGTACGCATGGACCCGGTGCGTCTGCGCGTGGACCAGATGACGTTGGCCGACGCCGAGGCCTACGCTCGGCGCCTGACCGCGCTCTACACGGTGGCACCGGAGGGCTCCGACGCGGCCGCCGAGACCCCGCAGGACACCGAGATCGCCGCCCCGAAGGACTACATGGCGCTGCTCGGTCTGGGTGACGTACGCTCCTTCGACCCGGAGATCGCCTGGCGCCCGCGCGCCAACCGTGACCGGCTGCGGGTGCCGGTGGGTGTCGGCGAGGCCGGCCAGCAGGTCTACATGGACATCAAGGAATCGGCCCAGCAGGGCATGGGGCCGCACGGTCTCGTCATCGGTGCGACCGGCTCCGGCAAGTCGGAGTTCCTCCGCACCCTGGTGCTCGGGCTGGTGCTCACCCACCCGCCCGAGGTGCTCAACCTGGTGCTGGTCGACTTCAAGGGTGGTGCGACCTTCGCCGGCATGGCCGGCATGCCGCACGTCTCCGCGGTGATCACCAACCTCGAGGGCGAGCTCACCCTGGTCGACCGTATGCAGGACGCGCTCTCCGGTGAGATGACCCGGCGCCAGGAGCTGCTGCGCGAGGCCGGCAACTTCTCCTCGCTGAAGGACTACGAGAAGGCGCGCACGCAGGACCCGTCGCTGGATCCGATGCCGTCGCTGTTCATCGTGGTCGACGAGTTCTCCGAGATGCTCTCGGCTAAGCCCGAGTTCATCGACCTCTTCGTCGCGATCGGTCGCCTGGGTCGATCCCTCGGCATCCACCTGCTGCTCGCCTCGCAGCGGCTCGAGGAGGGTCGCCTGCGCGGGCTCGACTCCCACCTCTCCTACCGCGTCGGTCTGCGTACGTTCTCCGCTCAGGAGTCGCGGACCGTGCTCGGGGTGCCCGACGCCTACGAGCTGCCGGCCATCCCGGGCCTGGGTTATCTGAAGCCCGACCCGACCAACATGCAGCGGTTCCGGGCGGCGTACGTCTCCGGGCCGCCGGCCGCCGGGTCGCGGATCCGTCGCGACGAGGGCGGGAAGCTGCAGGGCATCTACCCGTTCTCCGTCGCCGAGGTGAAGCAGCTGGCGCTCCCGGTCGAGGAGGACGAGGCGCCCGCGGCACCGGTGGTCGACGAGGACGGCGTGCAGAAGTCGATGCTCGACATCGCCGTCGACCGGATGGTCGGCCACGGCACGCCCGCCCACCAGGTCTGGCTGCCGCCGCTCGACGTGCCCGACACGCTCGACTCGCTGATGCCCGACCTGACCACCGACCCCGACCTGGGCCTCCACTCGCCGGCCTGGAAGCGCCTCGGCGGCCTGATCGTGCCGCTCGGCATCGTCGACAAGCCGCGTGAGCAGCTGCGCGACACGCTCACCATCGACCTGCGCGGTGCGGCCGGACACGTCGCCGTCATCGGCGCTCCGCGCACCGGCAAGTCGACCCTGATGCGCACGATCCTCACCTCGATGTCGCTGACGATGACGCCGCAGGAAGTGCAGTTCTTCGTGCTCGACTTCGGCGGCGGCACGTTCGCGCCGCTGACCAAGCTCCCCCACGTCGCCGGTGTCGGCACGCGTGCCGAGCCCGATGTCGTACGCCGCGTGCTGGCCGAGGTCTCCGGCATCATCGACCGCCGCGAGGCCTACTTCCGGGCGCAGGGCATCGACTCGATCGAGACCTACCGCACCCGCCGCGCCCGCGGCCAGGCCGACGACGGCTGGGGCGACGTCTTCCTCGTCATCGACGGCTGGGGCACCCTGCGTGCCGACTTCGACGACCTCGAGTACGCCATCCAGGAGCTCGCTCCGCGAGGCCTCACCTTCGGTGTCCACATCGTCGCCGCGGCCGGTCGCTGGGCAGAGTTCCGCTCCTCGATGCGCGACGTCTTCGGCACCAAGCTCGAGCTGCGGCTCGGTGACCCGATGGACTCCGAGCTCGACCGCAAGCTGGCCGCGCTGGTGCCGACCGGACGCCCCGGTCGAGGCATCGTGAAGGAGAAGCTGCACTACCTCAGCGCGCTGCCGCGGGTGGACGGCGACAGCTCCCCCGGCACCCTCGGCGACGGGGTCGACGACCTGATCACCCGGGTCTCAGCCGCCTGGCAGGGGCCCGCCGGGCCCAAGCTGCGACTGCTTCCCGAGAAGATCGCGATCGAACGAGTCCGCGAGCAGGCCGGAGTCACCGAGGAGGAGCCCGGAAAGCGACTTCTTCTCGGCATCAACGAGAAGGAGCTGGCCCCGGTAGGCCTCAACCCCGCCACCGAGCCACACCTGCTCGTCTTCGGAGACGGCCAGTCCGGCAAGTCCGCGATGCTGCGCAACATCGCCCGCGAGATCATGCGGACCCACACGCCGAAGGAAGCCCAGATCGCGGTCGTCGACTACCGACGCTCGCTGCTCGGGGAGATCCCGGACGACTACCAGGTCGGCTACCTGACCTCGGCGACCCAGGCGACTCCCACGCTGAAGGATCTGGCGGACTACATGTCCAAGCGGATTCCTGGGCCCGACGTCACACCCGAGGAGCTGCGCAACCGATCGTGGTGGACGGGCGCGGACCTGTTCGTCCTGGTCGACGACTATGACCTCGTCTCGACCCAACAGGGCTCGCCGCTGGCTCCCCTGCAGCCGCTGATGGCCCAGGCCGGAGACGTCGGGCTCCACGTGATCATCGCCCGTCGCTCGGGTGGTGCCTCGCGGTCGCTCTACGAGTCGGTGATCCAGTCGATGCGCGACCTGGCCATGCCGGGGCTGCTTCTCTCCGGCAGCCCCGACGAGGGCCCGCTGCTCGGCAACCTGCGTCCGGTGCCGACGAACCCCGGTCGTGGTCGACTGATCACGCGCGACCGCGGCATCGAGGTCGTCCAGCTGGCGTGGAGTGAGTCTTCCGTCTAGTGCCTTGACGACCTGACACGTAGGGCTCGCGACCTGGTCACAGGTCGCGAGCCCTATCCATATCCTGCTACCGGACGGTCAGTGCCCGGTGCCGTTGTTGTTGGACCCGTTCCGCAGGACAGGACCCGTGGCGACCTCGTCCGCGCCCGGCATCTTCCACATCTCCGCGGTGAACTTGTCCTTACCGGCAATCAGGACCGACGCCTCGTTGACGTGCTTGTAGTCTCCGCCGACTTCTCTGAGCGGGAGGACCAGGTCATCACGACCGTCGCCGTTGAGGTCGGCGACGGCAGGATAGTCGGGCCCGATGACGTCGTCGTCGACGGTGACAGGGACTGCGGTCTCCCAGGACTTCCGATGGACGAACGTCTCCTCGGCGGCGTCATAGGCGTAGACGCGGATGTCAGATCCCTCGTAGACGACCGCCTCCTCTTTTCCGTCACCGTCGACGTCGGCGAAGATCACCGAGCTCGTGGCCTCGGCGACCCAGGGACCGGGATCTTTCATCTGCGCCTTCTCAAACTTCGTGCCGGTGCTCATCAGCATCGTGGCCACGGCCGGGGATCGCTGATTGCCGCCGAAGGCGATGTCGGCCTTCTTGTCTCCGTCGACGTCACCGACGGTGAAGTTGACGTCCCACGCGGTGCCCTTCCAGGTGGTCGTGAACCACTCGGTGGACTTGGCCCAGGTGTTGTCGGCCTTGCTGAGCATGACGGTGACGTGCATCTTCAGGTCTGTGAGCTTGCCCAGATCCTCGTCCTCGGCGGGCAGCTTCTTCCCGTTGCCGATGGAGATCATCGCCATGTCGTCGCGGCCGTCACCGTTGAAGTCGTCGCAGAACATGGCCAGGCGCTTGCCCGCGGCAGGCACCTGGATGGCGCCGTCGGGCTGGTTCTTCGCGTTGGAGTCGACGTTGAACTGCGATCCGACACCCGAGACCTTGATGACGTCTGCGCGGCCGTCGGCATCCAGGTCACCGATCAGGTTGCCGGAGCCGAGGCCCTTGGTGGTGGCCTTCTCGAAGCCCTTGCCGGTCGAGGCGAACGACGTCGCGGGATCGTTGTCGCCAGCGGAGGCGAAGAGGTGGAACGGACCGCTTCGGAGCACCAGATCGCCCTTCCCGTCGCCGGTCACGTCACCGCGTACGGCGGGTTCGGGCTCGGCCGGAGAATCGGTGGTCGACAGGGTGATCCCGACCGCTGTGCCTCCCGCGGCGACGACGGCAACAGCCGCTGCCGCGGCGATCCACCACTTGGTCTTGGCACGTTTGAGGGTGACGTCAGCACCGGAGGCGAAGCCCATCTGGCGCCCTGCCATCGCCGCGAAGCGGTCGCGCACCCGCACCGCGTCGCTGGTGCGTTGGGCAGGATCCTTGACGAGCAGCCCGCCCTGACCGGAGAGCAGGTCGTTGGCCTGCAGCGTGAAGTCGTCGCGTCCCGGCAGGACGGGGATCTCCTGAGAGCTGTGAGCCATCGCGGTCTCGACGTCGTTGGCCCCGGTGAACGGCACGGTGCCAGTGACCAGCTCGTAGAAGAGGCAGCCCAGCGAATACAGGTCGCTCGCCGGCGAAGCCGACGCACCCATCGCACGCTCGGGCGCCAGGTAGTCCCACGCGCCCGAGTGGATCCCGGGCCTCGCGGTCGCGGAGTCGTGAGCCCGTGCTGCCGCGAAGTCGGAGAGATAGGCGTACGGCGGCTCGTTGCTGTCGCGCAGGAGGATGTTGGACGGCTTCACGTCGCTGTGCACCACCCCGACCTCGGGCGAGTGGATCGCCGCCAGCCCGTCGGCGATCTGGGCACAGATGTCAGCGGCCAGCGCGCCACGGAGGCGACGCTTCGTCTTGAGCAGCGAAGCGAGGTCGCCGCCATCGGCGTACTGGGAGACCAGGTAGGGCGCGCCGTCGCTCGTGCGGCCGCTGGTGTAGACGCCCAGGATGTGGGGCGAGTCGAGCTTGGCCATCAACGAGGCCTGCTTGTTGAAGCGCGAGACGAACTCGGGGTCGCGGGCGGTCTGCCCGAGGAGCACCTTGACCGCGACCGCCCGGTTGAGCCGGGTGTCCGTCGCTCGGTAGACGACCGCCATGTCGTTGGACGCCACCTGCTGCTCGAGCCGGTAGGGACCGATCATCCCGGGCGAGTCGCGCTGAACGGTGGGCTCTGCGCCGGCTCCCGAGGCCGCGGGGGGAGGCGGTGGCGGAGGTGTCTGGGTCGGTTTCTGGGAGTGCGACTGACCCGTGGGTGGGGGCGGTGGGGGCGTCGTCGGAGCGGCGGACGGAGACGGCGGAGGCGGCGGAGGCGGAGGCGGCGGTGTGCTGGGCGGTGTGGTCGGCCGCACCGGCCGGGGCCGGATCGTGGTCTTGTCCGGGTCGGACTCGGGTCTGCGGGGAGGCGTACTGCCGGTGTTTCCGGTGGGATCGCTCATCCGAGAGTTCCTCCCATGAGGTTGTAGAGGTGGACGTCGTCGGGCGACGACTTCCAGGTGGCCATCGTGTGGCCGGGGAACGATCCATCCTTCGAGCCCAGCGCGACGTAGAAGGTGTAGGGGCTGTCGTTGTCCTCCTTGGAGGCAGCCACCACGTCGGTCAGACCATCGCCGTTGACGTCGGAGAGGGTGGCGGGATAACGGCTGGTGGACTCGAGGGTGTCGCGAGGCTTGGGCAGCCGTCCTCGGGTGGCGATGGAGAAGTCGGCCAGGTCGTCGCTGAAGCCTCCGACCGTGATCGACTGACCCTCGCCTCGCCCGGACTCCTCGACCACGACCTCGTCACGGCCGTCGCCGTTGACGTCTCCCGCGAGGAACGAGTTGATCCCCTTGTGCTTGAACGAGAACGCCTTCGCGGCAGCGACGCCCGAGCCGTCGCCCTCATAGAGGTCCAGCCCCGACGTACCCGTGGTCAGGGTGATGTCTTCCGGGTTGCCGGCCGCGCGTCGCAGCACGACCAGGTCAGCCTTCTCGTCGCCGGTGAAGTCGCCGACCGCGATCTGTTCCACCGGGGTCGCCGGGTAGGACGCGAACAGCGTCGGCTCGGCAAATCCCGACTTCGTGCCGCGGTAGACCCAGATCTTTCCCTCTCCGACCGTTCGGCCCTGCTTGTCGAGAGTGGCGTCCGGGTTGCCGAAGCGGGTCGACATGAACAGGTCAGCGACACCGTCGCCGTCGAAGTCGTCCACACCCAGGTCGTAGTAGAAGGTCGACCCGGCCATCTTCTTGCCGTCCGCGACCACCCCGGCCGGAGCCTTGATGGAGCCTTCGAGCCCGCCGTCGAAGTTGAACCCCTTCTTGCTGCGTACGAAGGTCACCAGCGAGTTCTTCCCGTCGCCCGTGAAGTCGGCGCACAGCGGGAACACCTGGTCGCCGTCGTTGTCGGCGGGAAGGGCAGGATCGTCGACGGTCACCGGCTTCGACGGTTTCAGCGTACGGCCGTCGGAGCTCCAGGTGACGACGTCGACCCCTTCACCGTCGGGGTTGGCCACGTTGGTGACCACGTCGCCGAACTTGTCACCGTTCACGTCGGCGTACGCCGCGCCCTTGACGGTCGGGACGATCGGCTCGGGTCCGTCCGCCTTCCACGGCTGGGTGATCGCCAGGGCGCCACCGATGCCGAGCGCTGCGACGCCGACCATGGCCGCGCCGACCCGGAACGGAGTGATCCTGGAGGGGCGCTCGGCCTCCTCGATCAGGATGGCTTCGCTCTCGGTCGGCGCCCGGACCGCGGAGACGGGGATCGGCGCCGGGTTCCGGTCGGCCATCGACGGCGCCGGCACGAGCTGGGCGGGTGCGGTGATCTCCCGCAACTTGAGCAGGTCGTCCTTGAAGGCCGCCGCGCTCTGGTAGCGCTGACGTCGGTCCTTCGCCATCGAGAGCTGCAGGATCCGGTTGGCTCCGCGGGTCCAGGCGTCGTCGCCGACGAACTGCGGGATCGGCGCGTTCTGGTGAGCCATGGCGACCTGCACGGCCTCACCTGAGTAAGGCACCTTGCCGGTCAGCGTGAACCACAGCATGCAGCCCGCGGCGTAGATGTCGCGCGAGGGCGCCGGAGCGATCGGCCGGCCCTGCTCGTCGCGCTCGTCGCGGATGTATTCGGGGGCCAGGTAGTTCCAGGTGCCCGTGATGCCGCCGGCGGGCGAGTCGGACGACGAGGTCGCGATGCCGAAGTCGCACAGGAACCCGAAGGGGTCGATGGGGCTGTTCGGGTTGCGCACCAGCACGTTGGACGGCTTCACGTCCTGGTGGATGATCCCCGCCTGGTGGGCGTCGTGCAGCGCCTCCGCCACCTGCGCGTTCACCAGGCAGGCCAGGTGCGGCGCCAACGGCCCCTTGGAGCGTACGAGGCCGGTGACGTCACCGCCCTTGATGTACTGCGTGACGATGAACGGGCTGCCCTGCTGCTCGCCGATGTCGTAGATCGCGATGATGTGGGGCGACCTGATCTGCGCCAGCGTCTGCCCCTCGCGGATGAACATGTCGATGAACTGCCGGTCGGCGAGGTGGGCATGGACCATCTTCAGGGCGACCTGACGCTCGAGCTGGGTGTCGAACGCGTCATAGACCACCCCCATCCCGCCCTCGCCGAGGATGCGATCCATGCGGTAGTGGCCGAACACAGCCCCGGGATGAAGCGTCGTCATGCGGAGACCTTATGTGTGGAGTTGTGCAACTAACCAGCCAAATCAGCGATCGGTCGCTGCGGCCCGTGGGCTCACTTCTTCGTCGGTGACCACTCGACGACGGTCGAGAGCAACGGCGCGACGTGACCGGACCTGGGACGTACGTTGTCGACGCTCTTGTCGGCCACGGTGACGGTCGGGTTCATCGCGATCGGGACCACGATCGAGTCCTGGACGAGCGTCTGCTCGATCTTCACACGCGCGTCGCGGGCGGCGTAGGGGTCGGAGGTGCGCGCGAGGTCGCCGATGAGGCGGTCGCGTTCGCGGTTGGCGAGGCCGGTGGCGTTCTTGCCGCCCTTGCTGCCCCACTGCTCGGTGATGTCGTCGGGCGTCTGCGGGATCGGGATGCGCACGATCGCGGCGTCCCAGCGGTTGCCCGACGTCACCTTGTCGGCCGAGGGTGCGCCGCAGTCGGTGGTCTTCCACCCCTCGTCGTCGACGGCGTTCGAGAGGGCGGCGTACGCGCCGGAGGCGTAGGCGCTCGACTTGTCGTAGGCCACGCAGGCGGCGGCGCGGCCAGGGGCCTTCGCCTCTTCGGAGGCGCCGAACTTGGTGGCGAACCCGGAGTCTTCCGTGGCGATCTGGTAGCCCTCACCACCCGGCGGGAACAGCACGATGTCAGTGGCTTCATAAGCCTCCGACCAGTCGCCGGCACCGCCCTGGGAGACGTCGCCCCGCGGCACGGTGCGTAGGTAGGCCGTGCGGGAGTTCTTCTTCTTGAACACGCCACGGTCGGCCCGCAGGATCAGGGCCCACATGGTGCCGTCGTTGCCGTTGGCGACGCCGTAGTCGCGACGCTCGAGGTCGCGCACCTGCTTGCGGTTGCCCTTGGTCGGGCTCACCTGCACGACGTCGACCTTGTCGCCGAGGCTGTCGAGGGCCTCCGCCGAGCTCGTCGGGGTGAGCCGGACCTTCTCGTAGGTCGGCTTGGCCTCGCCCTTGTATTCGGAGTTCGCCTCCAGGTCGACCTCCTGCCCGGCCTCGCCGGCCGAGATCTTCGAGACCTGGTAGGGCCCGCTGGAGAGCAACGCTTCCTCGGAGGCCTTGCCGTCCTCGGCGATCGCGAACGCCTCGCTCCACGCCTTCGCGATCTTGGTCAGCTTGGCGGTGTCGGACTCCTCGATCGCGGTCTCGACGACCTCCTTGGCCTCGATCGGGTCCTCGATCTTGAGCGCCTTCTGCCCGACGACGTGTGCGGGCACGGCGACGTCGAGCGCCGTACGCCAGTCGACGATCGGCGTCACGAGCGGCACCTCGATCGCGCGGGCGCCCTCGTGGATCTCGGGGATGTAGGAGCTCTTGTCCAGGCCGGTGGTGACCCCGCCGAAGTCGATCTTCGCGTCGGGGCTCCCCTCCTTGGGGGTGCTGAAATAGCCGGAGGACGCCGCCCAGGCGAGCATCAGGTCGGCGGTGTCGATCGGCACCCCGTCGGACCAGTTGGGCTTGGCCAGGTCATAGCGCACCCGCGCCTGCTTGCCACCGTCGATGGTGACCTTGCCGAAGGTCTCGTCCATCTCGACGGTGTCGCCGACCGCCGTGCCGAAACCTCCCCGCGTCAGCGACGCGACGTCGAGGTTGCCGTCGGTCACGCTCGCGGCGCTCGCCGGATTCGTGCTGGTCAGAGACTCCGACCAGGCGACAGAGACCTCGGTGCCCTCTTCCACCGACCCCGGCAGATCACCCGAGCATGCGGTTGCAACAAGCGCCAGGCTGGCGATGGAAACGAGCCCTACGCGACGACGTGCCCCAGGAAGCACCTTCAAGTCCCCTCTCCGAGACAACGGACGCCCAGATCCTAACGACCTGCTCGACCCGACTGCCACCGACGTAGCCAGTCGCTGGTGGACAGGTTCAGTACGGAGCCGTGTTCTGCGAGCTCTTGCCCTTGCCGACCTTCTTGTAACGGGCAGCGTGCAGCGCGGGTCCGGCCTTGGCGCGCAGCACCCGGCCGTCCTCGCCCGCCGACCAGGTCGGGCCCGCCGGCCACCGTCGCATCAGCACGTTGCGGAACTCGCGACCGCGCACGTTCACCACGGCAGTGGTGACCAACGCGATCACGAAGAGCGCCAGCGCGGCGGCCGCGATCGACAGCTCCAGGTCTTGATGCGGCGAGTAGAAGATCTCCACCTCGGAGTCCTCACGCTTACCCGCGAAGTACGCCGCAGCAGCGACGATCATGGTGAAGGCAGACAGGATCACCGCCATCGTGATGATCGGGTGGGTGTGTCGTTCGGAATGGTGTGCCAGGACCAAGTCGTCCGGTCGCTCCGCGGTCATATCGTCCAGCCGCCGCCGCAGGTCGTTCCGCTCCGAACGGCGTTGGCGCCAATCGAACAGTGCGCCGCCGGCGGCCAGGAGGATGGCGATCACCATCGCCACGACGAAGGCGCTGAATCCCCACCCGAGAATCCGTTCTATGAACGAGCCGTAGTGGGTCGTGTCGCATTGCTGAGCCGGGCTGGATCCGGGGACGGTCGAGCAGCGCGCGCCCACGGAGAGCTGGAGGATGAGGAACCCTAGGAGCGCCACCAACGTGGCTGCGTAGATCACCTTGTCGGCCGACCGGAACCCGCCCGATCCTGCTCGTGGCCGGGACCGATCCTGACGTGCTCGTTTCCAGGCGTTCGCTTCATCCTCGGTGCTCCAGAACGCGGCGATCACCTTCTGCCGCCGTTCCTGGGCAGCGGTGAGCCATTGGGGCACGTAGAACGCCAGCGGCACCATCGCCGCCGCCCAGGCGAGCGCAATGGCGCTGATCGTCAGGGTCTCGACGACATCGTCCCTGGTGAACGCGATGCCGACACCGATGACTCCGAGAACGGCCGTCGGGCCTCCGGTGCCCAAGGCGAAGTATCTGAGCAGCCGGCCCGGTTCGCGGATCACAGCCACGACCTGCTCGGGCGACGGCACGCGATGCCTGTCCGCACCGTCTCGGGTTGCGCGGACGATCGCTCGGGAAGTGGTCACGTCGCGCAGGCATGCTGCTGAGGCGTAACCGGCCCAGACCACAACCGCGGCGATCATCAGCAGCGGGAGCGACGCGAGCAGGAGAGACTCGACGGCATTCGCGACGCCGGGATCGCCCAGCATGCCTTCGTCCGCCATCATCCCCACACCCAGCACAAGCACGAAGGTGCCGCCCAAACCGGTCAGGAAGGGAAAGAGGGTCCTCTCGAACGCCCGAGTGATCTCACCGACCAGCCCGACCGGATACTCGTACCAATGCCATAGGTCCGACCTGGAGTCGTCTGCACTCACCGAGAAACCGCCTGTCCGAGTCACGGCCGTGTGGCCGCGGTTCAATCATCGGCGGCGCACATTACCGACATCAGCGAGGGGACAACGCAGCAGGTCAGACCGCCCGATCGACTACGTGATGAGTTGCCGAGTCAACATCTCGGAGGAATTGGCACGCAGATGAATCGCTTGCCAAGGTACGTCGTGAATGGCAAAGAACGCGATGGCCGACAGTCATGAGCCCAACGCTCATGTCCCTACCTGGCGTCCTCGGGAACATCACAGTTGAAGGGACAATCTTCATGCGTATTCGATCTGCCGGCCGTGCCGGTCTGGTGCCCGCAGTCGGCCTCGGCCTCGCCCTCGCGTTGACCGCGTGCGGCTCCGAGGAGACCGGTTCGGACTCCAGCGAAGCGTCGACTCCGGCCGAGGCCGAGTCCAGCGCCGCGGCCTCTGAGTCCGCAGCCGCGCCTGCGGCCGACGAGAAGGAGGTCAAGATCGGCAAGACCCTCAAGGACCCCGACATGGGCGACTCCATCGAGGTCGTCTCCGCCGTCCGCGACTTCCCCTCCAAGGAGGAGGCCGACCTCATCTCCGACGGTGGCGAGGTCGTGCTGCTCCAGGTGAAGGTCAAGCCGGGCAAGGAGTTCGGCGGCCGCGTCTCCAGCGGCAACTTCGAGATCTCGGCCGACAAGTCCGACTTCTCCACCGACGACACCCGCCTCATGACCGACGAGCTCGAGGCCGCCAAGCGCACCCCGTTCGACGACATCGCCCGCCGCGACGGCGGCGAGGCCACCGGCTGGATCGCCTTCCAGGTCGACGAGAAGGCCGACACGTACGTCGTCTCCTACACCCGCGACGCCGCCAAGGTCATCGGCTCCGACAAGCAGATCAACGAGTTCAAGCAGGAGATCGAGATCCCGGCGTCCTGATCCTACGGAAACTCCAAGCCGGTGGGGAGCGGGCTGAGGCCACTCCCCGCCGGACGCAGTTCAGTGCACGCTATACACGAGTCCCTACTCGCACGCGGCTCGTTATCCGTGGTGACAACGTTAGGAACATCGGGCGGCACCTGCCTTCGAAGTCCCCGAGCGCTTGAGACTAAAGTTCGGCCCCAAGCAGGGTGTCGGAGCAAGGATTGCACCAAACCCGCGCGGCTACCTGGCCACAGTCAGGTACATACACCGTGCCCCATCGCGACTCGGAGTGGAAGCCTTTGACCACAACCACGACAGACAAGCGCGCAGGACTTGTGCACTACCTGACACAGCCCGGGCTCCTCGGAAGGCTCAGCCGCGGTAATCCCAAATTGGCACCGTGGATCCTGATCGGCGTCCACCTGCTTCCGCTCGCAATTGTCGTCCTTATCTGGTCGATCGGGTTGGCTCCCGCCTTCGATAGCATCCACTGGATCCCGGCGATCCTCGCCACTGTCATCGCGGTCACCATTCCGCTACCCATGATGTTCGCATTCGGGTTCTGGGGTGTAGGTGCGGCCAGCGGTCGGGACGGCGGCGATCAGTTCGACGACGACTTCACTCCGCTCGTTGCCTTCGGGTTGGGCTGGCTCCGTTGGCTACTCCAGCTCATCATGATCGGGGGCATCATCCTGGCTACGATCCTCATCTGGATGGACTTCCGTCCATGGCACCTTCTCTCCACCGCGGAAATAGACGCGATGCCAGAGGAACTTGCCTCGATGCCCCTGCCTGAGGACTGGGAGCGCGTTGGTGAACCGTCGGACGACTGGAAGAACGACCACACCGCATACAGGTCGCCGCACGCCCAGCTCGAAGAGTCCTTCTATGCTCCCGTCACATACGGTGAGATGAAGGCATGGGTCAACGACTCGACCGTCTGGGAGCGCAGCGAGTTCGGACCCATCGATGCCATCGAATGCGATGACTCGTTGCAGTGGTGTGACGCCGAGCGCGTTGTCCAACCGGGGGAGCCGCGCGAGTACACCGTCACGTTCAAATGGAACGACACGTCTGGCGTCACCGACTCTAGCGGCCACCCCCTGAAGACCGTCCGGGTCGAACTCTCGTACGCCGAGAATGGGGGTCCTTGGAAATGATCCTTATACCAGATGCCAATTTCGTCCGGCGCGACGCGACCTTCAAGTTGCACCGCCCCGGCCCCTGACCCTTTTTACAGCCCGTACATCGCTAGCACGTTTCCGCCGAGCTCGATCTCGGGGGGCTGCTCAACGTCCACCCAAGGGACCTGCGTCTTCTTCTGCAGATAGTAATTATCCACAGGCGACGCTGGAGCCGGTTCGCTGCCGTCCACTGCCGCCCGAACGCGCACAAGAAGTTTCGTCAGCGCACGGGCATTCAACCGGCCATCGAGAATCGCCGCTGGCGTTCGAGGATCGGCCCCCACCACGACGTGGAACTGCGAGCCGGGCCCGCTCTCGTCAACGGCCACAAGGGTAAACCGCGGGTTCGAGTACCAAGGCTTCTCCCTGATAACCAACCGGCGCCCCTCGCAGTGGACAGCCAAGATCTTGCAGCTCTTTGTGCTTTGGAAGACTCCAAGAAACGCATCAAATACTGCGTCGGCAGACTCCGGAACCTCTACCGACATTTCGCGTGTATCGCGCATGCAACTCACCTACTCAATTCTGCTCGCCACGTAGGGCTCGTTCGACCTACCCAGGTCGGGCTCACGACCCGGCAGGAAGCCACCGAAGTGTCGACACGCACGCATCGAAAGCGAACTTCCACGAACGGACCAACTTGTCCTCGCTAGAGGATTCTAGCGGCCGGATAAAACTCGCGGTGAACTGCAGCGCACGTCGATGCTTCGAGCCTGGTATTGGCGTCAGATAGATAATCGTGTTCTGATAAACCGTCGACTCTTCCATCTTCACAGTGCTCTCGCGCTCAAATCGCACGAACCGCTTGTCACCAAACAGTGGCCGCGCACCGTGGTCTCGAATCAGACTAGCGATCAAGTCATCGAGCGTTCCATCGGCCGGCGAGCGACGGATCGAGGCCACAAGGGACCCAGGAATCAACGTCGCGTCGTCGTCCACATTCATAGGAGCGTAGTAGGCAATGGCGGACTGCTGATTCAGCGAATCATATGACTCATCGACCATCTTAGAAACTGTGCCGTACAGATCCGGACGTCTCAGGTCACTGAGCCGCGCCTTGAGATCGGAGTTGAGACGTTCCCTGTCATCATCGTCAGGGGTTCGCCGCTCCCACCCTGGGAGCAGCTTTATCTCGAATTCGGGATCCTTGGATGCACCCAGCATCTCCCTCAATGAAGTCGATTCCGACGCGGAATTCATTCGCTAACCCTTCCGAGGGGCAACCAACGCGCCCAATGGCTTGTTGATTGCCTTGTTGACGTTCTTCAGCTTTACTGCCCCTCGCTTGGCAGCTTCCTTGAGGGCAGCATTCCTCTGATCAACCAGAAACTGACTCTCTAGTTCCGTCAATCGAGAAACATCCGCAGCCGGGAGAACTTGGGATGAATTACCAAGCGAGAAGGCGGCGGTCGCAACCGTCGACGCAACTAATGACGCCCAGGCTGGCCACAGATGAAAGTCGCTGACTTGAACCGCTTCGTGAACCGCCGCGAAAACAAGGGTCAGGCTCGACCCTATCAGGAGTAGTCCCGAGAGGATGAGATCAGACTCGCGCGACCGTCTCCCAACTCGCAACCACCCCCCGAATCCGATGATCTGGCACAAAAACCCGAGGACGAAGCAGAGCAACACAATCGGACCAGCGATACCAACCGCCACCCCGGGACTCTGAATATTCCGAAACTGCACGTTGCCCGCGAACGCAAGGGCGCCAGCGATCGGGGCAAGGCCCGAGAGGAGAACGAGGATCTGATTCCCGACCGATCGCGGCAAACAAACCGACCAGAGTCCTTGCAACCGTTCACGACGATGCAGGACAAAAGGTGCGCGATCGATTACTTGCTGCTCGACATCGCCTACGTCGACCTGCTCACCGGGACCAAGTCGTTCGGCCCACTCGAACGCGTCGTGCCACATCTTGCTCATTCAGGCAATCCCCATACATCGCCAGCCAGAGCCACCTGACCGCAATCAACTGCTTCACCCCGGAAGGTCTCGCCGTCCTCACTGAAGACCTCCAGACTCTGCAGGAACTGGTCGATCCCGGACCTCATCATTACGAAGTAGTTCACTGGCATCGGATCGAGTGAGACAGTCACACATCGAGGGCCCTGAACAAAGACATAGTCTGCGACAACCACCTGGATGTCGACGCCACTCCCCGACTCTCGCAAGATCGGGTCGACGCTGATGCACTCCACTCCGGCCCCCAGATTCTGGGCCTCGTAGCTACGCAACTCGTATCCATCGTCTGCCCATTGCTCGACCTGAGGCGCTCTGCCAGAAAGTACCCTGACTCCGAAGAACAGGTCGCTGAAGGGCGGCCAGTACGCAACCGTCAGGTTCGCATTGTCCGGTCGAAGACGCTGTGCTCGTTCGAGGTCACTTCTGACCCGCGATTCCACATCCGAGTTCCACTCGGGCCCCCAGAAGGTCCGCAATGCGCTAGCAACTTCTGCCGACCAATCGGAAAGCTCGGGCTCCGCCAAGTCTGGGATCTCGAACCAGCCTGGTTCAAGAACCTCCGCATTCACACTCCACGCGGTCATGAAGTCTTCCTCTGCTCGCTAGTCAGCAGGATCACCACACAACGTCCAGAACGTCGGAGACCGCCCCGCCGGGCTCAAAGTCATGTGAGAAGGGGTTCAGAGTGGGCCCACCGGCCAACTTCGAAATGGAATCGACTACTTCAGGACCCTTTGCCCAGTTAGACACGAGAGTATGCCCTTGCTCCCAGACTCTTCCGTGAGCCGTCGACCCCGCGCCACCACGAGTAAACGCGGAGAGGATGTCGCCCCTCGGGCGCGCACGGATTGCGTCATCCCAGCCGCCCTTCAGGGCCGCCTTTGTAGCCCTGAACCCGACCTTGCCGAAGACCGTGCCCGCCGTAGAGAACTTGCCGCCCAGCCCGGCGACCCTACTTGCGCCCTTCATGGCGCCGCTGAGCGCCCGCCCGGCTGCACCAAATGGGATCACACCGAGCGCGGCCCACCCAACATCCGCCCAACTTCCGTTGCCGAAGATCGCCTGACCCAGGCGACCGACCAGAATCACGGCCGACAAGATGAGCGCTAGAGCGGCGAACGGCCCCGTAAGGAAGATGGCCGCGATAGCGAGCGCGAGGGCCACGTACCCAAGAGCATCCAGAAGGGGCCCGATGTCATCCCAGAAACTGTCCTCGATCTGCCCAGAGGTACCGTTGGTTACACCTGAGACTGCCTGTTCATAGGCATCTTCCCAGGTGTCGTAGTAACTGTCGAAGTTCTCGGCCTCTTCATGCCACGCGTCGTAGAGGTCCTGCTTCTTCTCTGCCTCTTTGGCAGCGTCGTCCGCTTCCGGACCTTCGGGCTCTGGTCCTAGCGCAGGCGGAGCCATGCCAATCTCCGGACCAGGCGCGTTCTGATACTCAGTCCACTTTGTATTGCAGTTATCGACAGATGCGTTCAATCCATGCTTAATCACCATCAGGGACGATCCGTATTCTTGGATCGGCGGCCCCACGGGCTTGTACAAGTCGGCGGCCTCACGAAGCTTTTCGAAGGAGTCGCCGATCGCGTCCTTGAGGGAGGTGACCGCTTCGCCTACCATCGCTTCACCCTCAAGGGTGCCATTCTTGATGCCCTCAAGAGTGTCTGCAGCGGTTTCCATCATCTCGCCAAGCCGCTCGATCTGATAGCCCCGATCCCAGATCGCATCGCCGTCATCAGCGATCGACTCAATGGTCCGATTCTTCGGAGACGTTCCTCCACCGCTCATATCAAACACCCTTCAAAAACGGGACTGACATATCAGGTCGGCCCGTGCTATTTTCCGCTGTTGGACATTTTGCCAGCCGCGTCGTCGTCAAACTTGTTGAACCCATCAACAACAGCCTTGGTCTTCTTCGCGATCTCTTCGAGACTTTCCTTCAACTTCCCTCGTTGGTCATCCCAACGCTCTTCGAAGTCCTTCACCGCGTCTTGCAACTCGCCTCTGCCAAACGGCCTGCCGATGTCAGATTCGAGGTCCTCCGACCTGTCGGTCGCATCCTCAAATTCTTTTACGATGCTCTCAAGTGACGCATGCATGGTCTCTAGTTCGGAGATCTTGATATGAACCTTGTCGCCCATCGCAACCTTCCAGATTCGTTTGGAACCACGGATTCAACGGCAGCACTGGAGTGCTGTACCGCATCTGGTCAGACGGTGGTGGGACCGAGCGGGACTCGGTCCCACCACTGCATACCAATGAAGACTCAGCCGCCGGCGAGCTGCGAGTCCAGGTCCTGGATAGCGGTCGCCATGTCACGCAGCGACTGCGCCATGTCCTCGACACCACCGATGGCGTCCTTCAGACCCGTGGTCATCTCGGTGTAGCCGTCCTGGAACTTCCCAGACGCCTTCTCCGTCTTGAAGCCATCCTGCACCAGCTCGTCCACGTAACCCTGGCACTCATCAAGCGCCGACTCGATCGTGTCCTTGCCCTGGTCGAGCTTGTCGGCCGCACCGGTCATCTCGTCGTATGTTGCACCGAAGTCACTCATCAGTCATTACCTTTCCCGCGATTGCATTGCACGACACCCAGCTGCGGCGCCGTTCGTCACTGTCACTCTCGCGCCCACGTCAAGCGCGATCCCGACGGGTCGAAACGCTCCTCGCGGACATCGTCCGAGGACAAGCATCTGACTCCATCACGGTCGTCCTACCCGCTGCGGCGAGTTTCAAACGTGTTCGAAAGTAAAGTTTTGTTAGCTCGGCCGTGCGGCCTGTGGTGGCCTCCTGGGCCGGCATCGCACCCGAGCTGGGATGGGTAGATGGCGGGCCAGCAGACACCAGCCCACCATCCAGCCAGACGGTCGAATCAGCCGCCGGCGAGCTGCGAGTCCAGGTCCTGGATAGCGGTCGCCATGTCACGCAGCGACTGCGCCATGTCCTCGACACCACCGATGGCGTCCTTCAGACCCGTGGTCATCTCGGTGTAGCCGTCCTGGAACTTCCCAGACGCCTTCTCCGTCTTGAAGCCATCCTGCACCAGCTCGTCCACGTAACCCTGGCACTCATCAAGCGCCGACTCGATCGTGTCCTTGCCCTGGTCGAGCTTGTCGGCCGCACCGGTCATCTCGTCGTATGTTGCACCGAAGTCACTCATCGGTCATTACCTTCCCCGGGAGTTCATTGACAGGCACCCGTCCGGATGCCGTGGCCACGGTAAGTCACGCCCGTCAGGCTTGTGAAGAGTAAATACCGTTTCGTTGCGGTCTTCATATGCCGTTCGGGTCGTGGCCGAGGTATGGCCCTCATGACCGGTTGAGCACAGACTCCGAACGGCCCGCAGCCCGGCCTACGTAGCATAAATGGAAGATGGCGGGCCAGCAGACACCAGCCCACCATCCAGCCAGACGGTCGAATCAGCCGCCGGCGAGCTGCGAGTCCAGGTCCTGGATAGCGGTCGCCATGTCACGCAGCGACTGCGCCATGTCCTCGACACCACCGATGGCGTCCTTGAGACCCGTGGTCATCTCGGTGTAGCCGTCCTGGAACTTGCCCGAAGCCTTCTCGGTCTTGAACCCGTCCTGAACCAGCTCGTCGACGTAGCCCTGGCACTCGTCAAGAGCGGACTCGATCGTGTCCTTGCCCTGGTCGAGCTTGTCGGCCGCACCGGTCATCTCGTCGTATGTTGCACCGAAGTCACTCATCGATCATTGCCTTTCCCGCGATTGCATTGCATGACGTCCCGTCGGGACGCCGGACGTCACGGTATTGCACGCGACGCCGAGTAGTGAACCGCAATTCCACTCCGGCTGTCACCTTCAATCAAGCCTTCTGACGCTGCCTCTGGCACCACCTGCGAGGTTGCCCTAACAACCACTTTCTCGTGGCGGACGTCGGGTCACCGGCTCGTGCTCCCGAGACGTCAACCGCTCGGAGACGTACGGGGCGCGGATCCAGCAAACACCGATCTCACAGGCTGGCCCACGACCCAAGAGGCATCCGCAGCATCTTCTGCTTCCTGGACTCTTGAAGATCGACGAGCCCCCGTTCGTCGAGGACGTCCATGACCCTCTCGCGGGCAGCCAGGCATCGTTGGCGGAGGTAGAAGCTCGAGGGCACCTTGGGCTTGCTGGGTTGCCGGGTTGGCTGTGAGCTCCGGCGGCGGCGCGCACGGATCTGGAGGGTGCCGAGCACGATCAGCACGAGGATGCTCACGAGCACAGCGATGAGGGCGTACCACGCAACCGTCGACGCGCTGCCGACATCGGCCACGTTCGCCAGGAGTGCGTAGGCCACGAAGGCAAGGGTTCCGTTGAACGCGGCGAGAGCGATCTCCCAGCGTTGCCGCCAGCTGTCATCGCGGGCGTCGATCAAGAACACCGCGGAGACCGCGGTCGTCACCGCCAGGGGAAACTGCGCGATCGCGAGCAGCTGGTCCGCCAATGCGGGGTCAGCGACGCCAAGACCTACCCCGACCAGCAGTGTGGCCCAGAACGCCGACCCGAAGATCAGAACAACGGTGACGACAAGGCCGATCGAGACTGCGACGTCGACGACGCGCCCGCTCGCGGGCTCGTCGGGAAGACGCGGATGACGACGCTTCAGCACCTCTGCCTCGATCTCGCCCCAGTGGAGCGGGACGGTGAACTCCGTGTGGCGAGCCCACTCTTCGACCGACCGGCGCCGCAGTCTCATCTATGCCGCCAACCTCACGCAGACCCCTCGCTGTCGCTCGACACAGGCATCTGCATGGTGACCATCCGGCCGGCCTGGACGAAGATGCCTCGGCCGGCGGGGAAGTCGGTGCGCTTGAGCTTGCCGAAGGGCACCTTGAAGAGGGTGTCGCCGTCGTAGGTGTCGGGCTTGAGGGCGATGCCCTGGCGGGCAGACTTCCACTCGCCCATCACGCCCGAGCCGCCGCCGGCGCGGGAGACGTCGGCGTCACCGACGAAGAGGTGGTCGGAGTTGTTGATCGCCTGCAGCAACGCTCGCATGGGGCGGTCCGCGGGGCCGTCGGCCAGGTGGGTCATGTCCTCGGCGACGATCATGATGCGCCCGGGGAAGGACTCGTCGGCGACGATCTCGGCGAGCTCGGTCACGAGCGCCTTCTCGTCGTCGGGGCGGGTGGCGCTGCGTACCCACGGCCTGAAGTCGCCGAGCAGGGCGCGGCGGCTGCCGAGGTGGAACAGCTTGACCTCGGGGTCGAAGCGCTCGACGGACTCGATGAGGGCCTTGAGCGCGTTCGTCTTACCCGACTGCGGCGGCCCGGTGATGATGAACGAGCCGATCGGGTCGAAGCCGCGCGGCTCGAGGGTGTCGTCGCCGATACCGAAGACCGGCTGGCCGTTCGCCTGGACGGGCATGTCGCGGCTGGAGATCTTCGTCGGCAGCGCGCCGATCTCGCCGACCTCCTCGACGCCCTGGGCACGCAGCTGCTCGACGACCTCGTCGAGAGCCTTGGTCTGCTCGGCGACGTTGGTGGTGCCGCCGAGCACGGCGAGCTGCACCTCGGCCTTGTCGACGACGGCACGACCGGGTGCCGACTGCTCGTTGAGCACGTCCTTGGGCGCACCGACCAGCACGTACTGGCTCGGGTCGGAGAGCCGCATGACGACACGGCGCGGGATGTTCGCGAAGACGGCCGTCGGGACGGACCCGGAGCGGTCTGCGGTGATCACCGCGTGGATGCCGAGCGGACGGCCCTCGCCGAGCACTCGCATGAAGGACTGGTAGAACGGCGCGCGGCCGGCGGCGATCTCCCACTCCTTCTTGAACTCCGGGTAGTTGTCGATCATGAGCAGGATGCGCGGCATCGACTTGTCGGCGAGCTCGCGGTATTCGCTGAGGTTGGCGGCCGACGCCTGGGCGAACAGCTCCGAGCGACGGTCCATCTCCCGCTCGAGGGTGCGCATCAGGCGCTGCAGCCGCTCGGCGTCGTCGCCGTCGATGATCGAGCCGACGTGCGGCAGCCGCTGGATGGCACCGAGAGCACCGGAGGCGAAGTCGAGGCCGTAGACCTTGACTGCGCCGAGGTCGGGGCGGGCGCCGGCGGCGGTCGCGATCGTACGCAGCAGGGTCGACTTGCCCGAGCCGGAGGAGCCGAAGATGAGCAGCGATCCGTCGCGGTCGGGAACGAAGTAGGTCGCGTTCTGCTGCTGGCGCTCGGGGATGTCGGCGAGACCCAGCAGGATCTGGCTGTCGCCCTCCAGCGGCAGGTCGCGCATGTCGACCACGGTGGCCAGGTCATCGAGCCACGGACGCCGCGGCGTCATCAGCCCGGCCGCGTCGGAGGCCCGGATCAGGTTGGTCACGACCCGCTTCTGGTCGTTGGGCCCGAGGTCCTCGTCGTGCGAGTCGCTCTCCGGCGGCCGCTCGGGCTCCCACTCGGTGATCGAACCGAACTTCAGCTCGGCCACCTTCACGTCGGCGGTGACCACCTCGTCGTCGCGGGTCCAACCACCGGCGTACGCCGACTGGAACGGCGTCAGGCGACCGGGACCGGTCTTCGCGATGCCGCGGCCAGGGATCGACGGCGGGAAGGTGCCGGCGATCGGGTCGTCGACGACGTCCTTGGAGTCGGTCTCGTCGGCCATACGCAGCGCGACGCGGAGGTTGGTGTTGGCGCGCAGGTTGTCCTTGATGACACCGGCCGGGCGCTGGGTCGCCATGATCAGGTGGATGCCGAGCGAACGGCCTCGCTGAGCGATGTCGACGACGCCGTCGACGAACTCCGGCACCTCACCGGCAAGCGCCGCGAACTCGTCGATGACCAGCACCAGCGCGGGCGGGCACTCCGGGTCCTGGCGCTTCTCCAGCTCCAGGAGGTCCTTGGCCTTCTTCCGGTTGAACAGGTGCTCGCGGTAGTGCAGCTCGGCCTTGAGGCTGGTCAGCGCGCGGCGTACGAGGTGGGGCGACAGGTCGGTCACCAGACCGACGCAGTGCGGCAGCTCGATGCAGTCTGCGAACGCCGAACCGCCCTTGTAGTCGACGAAGAGGAAGGTCACCCGGTCGGGCGAGTGCGCCGAGGCGATGCCGAGCACCCACGCCTGCAGGAACTCCGACTTTCCGGCACCGGTGGTGCCACCGACGAGGGCGTGCGGGCCCTGCGTACGCAGGTCGAGCGTCATCGCGTCCGAGGCACCCTGCCCGATGATCGCGCGCAGGTTGCCGGCCTTCTTCAGCCGGCCTCGCGGGCGGTCGGAGCGGTCGATGATCGAGTTGTTCTGCCGCCAGCGCTCGACGACGGAGCTCGGGTCCTCGGCGACCTCGTTGCCGACCAGGGACAGGAAGCCGACCGAGTTGGGCAGGTCGGAGGAGTCGTGGACGACGGTGCTGGCGTCGACGACCGGCGCGAGCCGCTTGGCGAACATCTCCATGTAGGCGTTAGAGACGCCTTCGATCGTGACGCCCTCGTGCAGGTCGCCGTTGCGGACCAGGCCGACGGTGGCGCGCTCCAGACCGTCGCTGACATCCATGAAGCTGCGGCACACCGCCGGCAGCGCCTCCACGGTCGAGGACAGGAAGACAGCGTGTACGCCGACGTCGGCTCCGCGCTCGAGCACCTGGACCAGGCGCGCGCGGTCGACGGGCGCGTCGTTGGTGACGAAGACTACGATCGAGACCTGCACCCGGGCGTTGGTCTCGTCACCGGCGCGGGCCACGTCGGTGCCGTACTGCATCGGGTTCCAGCCCTCCGCGAACGGGCCCCGGTGCTCGGCGGTGCGGCCGGCGCGCATGATGTATTCCTCCAGCGCGCTGAGCAGCGCGTTGGCGGTCGGCGCGGAGTCGGCCAGCGGCATGTCCTTGAACCGGTTGGTCTCCGACGTGGTGTGCGGCAGCCACTTGAGCCACTCGAACTCGTCGACCCAGTCGGGGTCGGCGAAGGCGACGGTGACGACCTCGTTGGGCGCGTGCAGACCGAAGAGCTGCACCGCGAGCCCACGCATCGCATCGGCCGCCGGCCCGGAAGGACCGGCCACGCCGACCGAGCCCACCGCGGGCAGCGACTCGAGCAGCGGCACGTCGTCGACGTACTTGTAGCGCTCCATCAGCCGGTCGATGCGCTCGATGAACTCGGGCAGACCGTTCTGGTTGTCGCGCTCCGCGATCGAGTTGCGCGAAGGTGCCTGGGTGGTGCCGAGGCGTACGGCCAGGAAGTTCCAGTGCTCGGGGCGGCGGGTCCACAACCGCGGGCCGAGCTGCATCGCCTGCTCGAAGACCTCCGCGACCGGCGGGACCTCCTCGTTGCGGGCGAGCTCCTCCTCGGGCTTGCTGCGGTAGAAGACCTCTTCCAGCTTCTCGAACTGCCGCTCGAAGAGCTCGATCTCGTGATCCTGCTTCGCTCCGGCCTGGCGGTGCTGGTTGATGAAGTTGCCGACCGCCATCATCGGCGTCATCACGACCAGCAGCAGCGCACGCGTACGCCCGGTCATCGCGTAGATCGAGAGCGCCATGATGATCGGCGCGATCAGCACGAACCACGGGAAGAGCTTCTTCTGCATCTCGGTCGGCATCCACGGCGGCGGGTGCTCGGTGCCGGGGTAGCGCACGTCGACCCGCGGGCTGCGGTTGAAGAGCAGACCGCCGCCGCGCTCGAGCACCGGGTCTTCGACGGCCGAGACGTAGTCGGCCGAGAGCTGCATGACCAGGGTGGTGCTGCCGATGACGACCGGGGTGTCGGGCGCGAGGCGTACGCGGGAGAGCTGGGTGCCGTCGACGACGACACCGTTGGCCGAGTTGAGGTCGACCAGCTCGACGGCGCGATCGACCTCGATGCGGGCGTGCTTCTTGGAGACCATCGGGTCGGCGAGCACGATCTCGTTCTCCGGGCCACGGCCGATCGAGGCGTGACCGGTGACCAGCGGGAAGGCCTGCCCGCGCACCGGACCGTCGATCGCCCGCAGCACGCCGACGCTCTTACGCCGCGAGCCGGTCGTCTCGGCGTCGGGGCCCAGGTTGACCACGGCTGCCGCGAACCCCGAGCCGATCGGTGCGTCACCGATGGGCACGTCGGGCTCGAGCGGCTCCATCCGCTCGGCGGTGGGCGGGGCGACGGCCAACGTCAGCACGTCGTGCTCACCGGCGATGATCGACCGCGCCGGGTCGGCATCGGCGATGTGGCGCGCTACGTCCCTCGCGGTCGCCGTCGAGTCAGCGGTGACGACCACATCCGCGGGTGCGACACCCGGCCGGTGCAGCGTGAGCTTGACCTTCATCCTTCGTCTCCCTCATGAGCCGAGTTAAGAGATTGCGCGAGCAGAGTCGCGATCGCCGGAGTCGCAGTCACCCGCGACGGACCAGTGCAGAGCGGTCGCCGAAGCGGATCATCGCTCCGACAGGAGCCACGACAGGCTCCCAGGCCTTCAGCCGACGGCTGGCGCCCTCGTGGATCACCACGGTGCCGTTGGTCGAGCCTCGGTCGGTGACCTCGACACCGTCGCCGCTGGGACGCAGCGACATGTGGGTCTTCGAGACCGAGACGTCGATGATCGAGACGGTGCGTGCACCGAGCGTGTTCTCCGTGAGCGCAGGGTCGCGGCCGACCAGCACCACACCGGCGACCGGGATGCGCTCACCGGAGTCGACCTTGAGCATGACGCCGCTCGGACGGGGCTGCGCCGGTTGAGCCGGTTGGGCCGGCTGTCCGGGCTGTCCGGGTTGTCCGGGCTGGGCGGGCTGTCCGGGTTGGGCCGGAGGCTGCGGAAGGGGCGTACCGCTGCTGGTCACCGGACCGCCCGAGGTCGCCCCGGTGGGCGGCGGCGGGGTCGGGAGCGGAGTCTGCGGCTGAGGTGCCGGCGTCGGAGGTGTCGGCGTCGGGCTCGGAGGAGTCGGCGTGGGGGTCGGAGGCGGCGGGGTCACTCCGCGCGAGGGCGGGATCGCGGGGGCCACGGGCTTCGGCGCGGCCGGCCCGGACGACGGGGTGGCGAGCGAGCCACCCGGAGCGCCACCGTCGTCACCCTTCCCCTTCGGCCGGGAGACACCGAGCACGCCGGCGCTGACCCGCCCCGAGGGCCGGTAGCCGCCGGCCTGCTCGTTGGGCGTGCTGAGCGAGGGCAGCGACTTGCGCTCCGCGACGGGCTCGGCGGCGACGGTCTTGCGTGCGATGCGCATCCGCTTCTCGTCGTAGGGGTCGAGCCCTTCGCGTACGTCGACGGTCCAGATGTCGGTGGCCTGGTCGTGCCAACCGCGATTGCGGTTCTCCTTGTTGAGCAGCGGCGAGATCAGGAAGACGATCGGGCCGACGACGACGATCGAGGAGCCCCACACCACCAGCGCGCGGAGGAAAGCCTTGCCGAGCCCCGGGCGCTCGAGCGTCTTGACGTTGACGGAGCGGATGCCTGCGATCGACTTGCCTAGCGTGACCCCCTGACGACCGTGGAAGACGATCTGGAGCACGGCGAAGATCAGCGTCAGCAGCGTGGTGGCGGCAGCGGCGATCAGAGCCAGCAGGAAGTCGGGGTGGCTCAGGAAGCGCGAGAAGCCGAAGCGTCCCTGCACCAGCTTGAGCAGCAGCGGGACCGTGAAGACGAGATAAGGGATCTGCAGGAGCAGGTAGACGACGATGTCGACGCCCGACCCGAGGGCCCGGCGACCGAGAGGCGCATCCTTGAGCCCGAGCGAGGCGGCGTAGTCAGGATCGGGCTTTCCGTCAGCGGTGAGGCCTTCGATCTGGTCGACCTGCTCGGCGACCTCCCATATCTCCACCGCTAGAGCTCCTCACGCCCGATGTCCGAGTCCCGATATGCGAGTACTGCGGCGCTGAATCGACAACGCCAGAAGGCTACCGGACTGTCCCGGCCCGGGCGCGATGGTGTCTGGCAGGATCGAGGTATGTCAACACCGTTGGAGCCTTCCGCGAGTCCCGAGCAGATCGTCTTCTCCGACGGAACCACGGCAGACCTCGTACGCAAGGACGACGGGTGGGTCATCCAGATCGACGGCGTCGCGCAGTCCCACGTGGGCGATCCCGCACAGCCGCCGAAGCTCGCCTCGATCCGGTGGATGCTGGCAGCGCTCGGTGATCGTGCGCCGCGCAGGGCCGCCCACCTGGGCGGAGCGCTGCTGGCGCTTCCGCGTGCGGTCGCACACCGGTGGCCCGAGTCGGCGCAGACGGTGGTCGAGCTCGAGCCCGCGCTCGTCGAGCTCACCCGGTCACGATTTCCGCTGCCCACCGGCATCACCATGGAGACGGCCGAGGCACGCTCGTGGCTCGAGGCCAACCCGGGGAGCGAGCACGACGCCATCGTCATCGACATCTTCGTCGGCAACCGGATCCCACCAGCGTTCACGTCGCTGGAGTGCATGGACGCGGCGCGCGCCGCCCTGAGCGCGCAGGGCCGGCTGGTGCTCAACTCCGTCGCCGGCCCCGACCTGCTCTTCACCCGGCGAGAGCTCGCCACGCTGCGTACGCTCTTCGAGCATGTGGCGATGATCGTGCAGGGCTCCGCGCTGGCCGGCGCGAGGTTCGGCAACGCGACGCTGATCGCCTCGGACTCCCCGATCGATGCCGCGCCGATCCGGTCCGCGATCGCGGGCGACCCCTCGATGGGTGCGCTGGTGACCGACATCGACCCGATCATCGACGGAGCCGCCCCGATCCGTGACGCCGACGAGCTCTGGTCGCCGGTGCCGAACCTGCCCGATGCGAGCGCCGCACTGAAGCTCCTCGAACAGGCCCGCCAGGCGGTCGAGACGCTCCGCCCACCGCGCACCTGAGCCCAGAATGCCCTTTGTCTAGCGAGATTCGGCCCTATCGCTCGGCAGATACCCCGATAGGCGTCAACAGGCATTCCTTTTACCGAAACCGGCTTGTAACGTTCAAACAACCTGCTCGCGACTTAGGAGCGGGATGCTTCTGCTGCATGGCTTCGGGGCCGTGGGTGCTGGGCACTCGAGGATCGGAGACATGCGTTCACTGATGATGCACGCCTATCCGTTGTAGGGGGGACCTCGATGGAAACACTCACCGCGACCGAACCTGAGGCCAACACCGCCATCCAGCATGGCTACAGCCTCAAGTTCCGCCACGCCAGCGCCCTGACCAAGCTCATGGAGGAGCGACAGGACCTGCGTGGCGTTCACGTGTTCGCCGACTTCGTCGACGACTCGGTCCGCTGGTCTGCTTGATCGGCAATCACTGAGGGATCGACGATCCCAGCGGGAGGCCCGGCCGACGACGGCCGGGCCTTCGCCATTTCTCCGCGGCCTGCTTCTCAGGCCCGCTGGTGGACGATCCGCCCGCCCACAGTGGTCAGCGCGACCCCGCCGTGCGAGATCGCGGCCAGGTCGGCGACAGAGGCGCTGAGTGGGTCGACGTCGACCACGGCCAGGTCGCCGATGGAACCGACCCCGACGCTCGGCTGCCCGTCGACCGACGCCGCCAGCGCCTCCTGAGCGGTCAGCGCCTGCTCGGGATGCCAGGCCGTCTTGCCATCACGCGAACGCCCGACAGCCGTCGCGATGGCCAGCCACGGGTCGAGCGGAGCGACCGGCGCGTCCGAGCCGAGCACGATCTCGACCCCGGCGTCGAGCATCCAGCGGGTCGCGAAGCAGCGGTCCTCGCGCCCCGGCCAGAGCCCCTCGGTCATCTCCCGGTCGTCGAGGATGTGCGCCGGCTGGACCGATGCGGTGATCCCGAGACGAGCCATCACCGCCAGGTCTGCGCGCCGCACCAGCTGAGCGTGCTCGATCCGCCCCCGCGCCCCCGTCTCCGCGTACGCCGCCAGCGCCTCGGAGACCGCACGGTCACCGATCGCGTGCGTGGACACGTCGAGGCCGGCCGCGTGCGCCTTGCCGAGCAGCCCCCTGAGCTCGTCGGGCGACTGGTTGGGCGCACCGTGGCTCTCCGGGTCGTCGGCGTACGGGTCACAGCACCACGCGGTGCGGGTGCCGAGCGAGCCGTCGCTGATGATCTTCAGCGGCCCCATCGTCAGGCGGTCCTCATAGGGCAGCAGCGGGTCTCCGGTGCGCAGCCCCTCGGCGATCGCGTCCTCCACCTGGTCGGCGTACGTCGAGACCCGGATGCGCAGCAGGTCGCAGCCGGACAGCCACCGGGTGCGCCAGTCGTCGAGGCGGACGCCGACCTCGAAGTCGGTCATCCCGACCACACCGAGCGCGGCGGTGCGGGTCAGCATCCGACGGTAGGCCGACGGCCTGCTCCCGGTAGCCTCGAAGAGCTCCGCGACCCGCGGGTAGGCCTGATACCACTCCACCTCCTGCACCATGTCGTCGCGACGAGGCAGGTCGACGGCGTCGAGCGCGGCGGTGTTGAGCCAGGCGTGGTGGAAGTCGTGGTTGACCAGGATCGCGGGCACTCCGCCGGTGACCGAGTCGAGCTCGGCGACGGTGCCCCAGCGGTCCCACGTGCCGGCCGAATGACCCATCCCGACGATCGCCTCGCCCGGCTCGACATCCGGCGCGGCGGCCGCGACCAGCGCCAGCGCCTCGGCGGGCGAACGGGTGCCGCGCAGGTCGAGTCGGCTGGCGCCCAGGGTCCACTGGGCGAGGTGGGTGTGGGCGTCCCACAACCCCGGCACGAGCCACCGGCCGCCGGCGTCGTAGACCTCGGCCCCGACCGGTCTGGACAGACGTTCTCCGACCTTGGTGACCACACCGTCGACGACGAGGACGTCAACAACTCCAGCGGGCACGACGGCCCGCGGCGAGAGCGGAACGATGCGTACGTTCCGGAGGAGAAGGTCGGGCATGAATAGACGATAAGGACAAAGTCGTCCGCACGCGAGTCCCGTCCAGCAATTGTCGTGCGTGTCACCCGCGGCGACGGGACGAAGTCACCGTCGCTTGAAGATTCCCCTCACGATCTCCCGGGCCGCGGTGCGGGCCGCCTGCTTGAAAGCGGACGACTTCACGACCGACTCGATCATCGAGTCGTCGTCCTTCGGACGCGACCGCGAGCCCGACGACTTCTTGGGTGCCGCCTTCTTCGCAGCCGTCTTCTCCTCGGCCGTCTTGACGGCGGCCGCGGCCGCCTCCGACTTCGCCGCGAGCTGGTCGGCGGCCGACTCCACCTCGACCTCGGTGACGTACTTCGACGCCAGCGGTGAGGCCTCGACGGCTGCCTGCATCGCCGCCGCCTCCGTCGGCGCCATCAGCGACTCCGGCGCCCGCAGCTTGGTCCACGCGACCGGCGTCGGCGCACCCCGCTCGTTCATCACGGTCACGATCGCCTCGCCGATGCCGAGCGTCTGGATGACGGCGCCGAGATCGTCGTAGGACGAGGTCGGGTAGGTGTTGACGCTCGCCTTGAGAGCCTTGGCGTCGTTGGGCGTCGCCACTCGCAGCTGGTGCTGGATGCGCGACCCGAGCTGGCCGAGCACGTCCTCGGGCACGTCGGTGGGCTTCTGGGTCACGAAGAAGACGCCCACGCCCTTGGACCGGATCAGCCGCACCGTGTTGGTGATCTGGTCGAGGAACGCGTCGGAGGCGTCGTTGAAGAGCAGGTGGGCCTCGTCGAAGAAGAAGACCAGCTTGGGCTTGTCGACGTCGCCGACCTCGGGCAACGCCCGGAAGAGCTCGGCGAGCAGCCACATCAGGAAGGTGGAGAAGATCGCAGGCCGGTCCTGCAGGTTGGGCAGCTCGAGCAGCGAGATGATCCCGAGGTCGCCGTCGAGGCGGACGAAGTCGGCCACCGCGAAGGCCGGCTCGCCGAAGAACTCGTCGGCTCCCTGGTCGGAGAAGGCGATGAGCGTACGCAGGATCACCCCGGTCGTCGACGACGAGAGGCCGCCCAGACCTTTGAGGTCGGCCTTGCCCTCATCCGAGACCAGCCACTGCAGCACCGCGCGCAGGTCGTCGAGGTCGATCAGCTTCAGACCGGCCTTCTCGGCGTAGTGGAAGACGAGGCCGAGCGACGACTCCTGGGTCTCGTTGAGCCCGAGCACCTTCGAGAGCAGGGTGGGCCCGAAGGCGTCGACCGTGACCCGCACCGGGATGCCGGTGCCCTCACCGCCGAGCGCGAAGTATTCGACCAGGAACCCGCGCGCCTGCCAGGTCTGCCCGACGGTGGCCGCCCGGGCGGTGAGCTTCTCGCTCTCCTGGCCCGCGGTCGCCAGCCCGGAGAGGTCTCCCTTGACGTCGGCGGCGAAGACCGGCACCCCGGCCGCGGAGAGCTGCTCGGCCAGCAGCTGCAGGGTCTTGGTCTTGCCCGTGCCGGTCGCGCCCGCGACCAGGCCGTGCCGGTTGAGCATCCCCAGCGGGATGCGGATCGGCGTTTCCGTCAACGTCTCGGCGTCGGCCATCAGCCCTCCGAGCTCGAGGGCCGCGCCCTCGAACTGGTAGCCCGGCCCGACCGCTTCTGAGAGAGCTGCAGCATCCGTCATGCGGCGACTCTACGACCTCGGCGCCCGTTCGGACGCCGAAAACCTGCGGCATACCGGCGCGTGTCCATCGGGTCGGCGGACGACGGAGCAGGCGTGCCTCCGGACGGTGGGTGGCGGGCGCTCTCCTCTCGGCAGCCGTACACCTGTGTGGGGAATTGCGGCGAGGGCGATACAGTCACGAGGGTGATCTTCAAGCGTGTCGGCGACTCTCGCCCCTACCCTGACCATGGTCTCTCGACCAAGGGGTGGGCCGCGCTGCCTCCTCGGACGGTCCGTCTCGACGAGCTGGTGACCACGAAGGACACCCTCCAGCTGGTGGCTCTGCTCAACGAGGACTCGACGTTCTTCGGCGACCTCTTCGCCCATGTCGTGGAGTGGAACGGCGAGCTCTACCTCGAGGACGGCCTCCACCGAGCCCTGCGCGCCGCGCTCCAGCAGCGCAACGTGCTCCACGCCCGCGTGCACAGCCTCGGATAGCTCCTCAACCGTTAGGCTCGGCGACATGCTCGACTCGGCCCTCACTGGACTTCGTACGTTCATCATCCTGGCCGTCCTGGTCGTGGCGGTCGCTCTGGCCGGCGTGTGGGGATGGAAGTCGATGACCGCACCCTTCCCGCAGAAGGTCGACGTGGGGCCGTGCGTGGACACCCCGGTCAAGAAGGGCTCCACCGTCTACCCGTCGCAGGTCGTGGTCACCGTGCTCAACGCGAGCACGCGGGCCGGGCTCGCCAACCGGGCCATCACCGACCTGGTCGACGAGGGCTTCGTCAAGGGTGGCACCGGCAACGCGCCCCGAGGCACCAAGCTGCGCACCGTCGAGGTGTGGGCGCCCGACAAGGACGCTCCCTCGGCCGCGCTCGTCGCGAGCTGGCTCGGCGACGCGAAGATCGTCGAGACCAAGACCGACCGCCCCGGCATCGTCGTCGTCACCGGCGAGAAGTTCCCCGAGGTCAAGGGCGGCGAGCAGACCGTCAAGGCCAAGGCCGACGGGCAGATCTGCAGCCCGCCGGTCGAGTGATGCGTACGCCTCCGCTCAGCGCAGCCAGCCGGCCAGGCGTCCCTTCCGGCTGACCACCTCGAGCCGGCGCTCGGCCTGCTCACGCAGGTCGCGGGGCACGACGACCAGGATGACGTCGCGGGCACGGAGCACGGTGGTCGGCTCGGGCACCCGGGTCTCGCCGTCGCGGATCAGCAGCGAGACCGACGCTCCTCGCGGCAGCCGAAGCTCCCCGACCTCGACGCCGTGCATGCGTGACTCCCGTGGGATCCGGAGCTGGATCAGGTCGGCCGCGATCTGCTCCAACGGGGCCACGTCGAGGTCGAGAGCCCGCGGGTCGTTGGGGCGAGCGACCTCGAGCACGCGCGCGACCCAGGGCAGCGTCGGGCCGGTCAGCAGCGTGTAGGCGACGACCATCACGAAGACCAGGTCGAACAGGTCCTGGGCACCGTCGACCCCCTCGGCCAGCGGGATCGTGGTGAGCACGACCGGCACCGCACCACGCAGACCGGCCCACGAGACGAAGGCCGACTCCCGCCATGACATCCGGGAGACCAAGGTGCTGACCAGCACCGAGGCCGGCCGGGCGACGAGGGTCAGGATCAGCCCGGCCGCGAGCGCGAGACCGACGGTGCCGAGGTCGATCCGGCCCGGGGAGAGCAGCAGCCCGAGCATCACGAAGAGACCGATCTGGGCCAGCCAGGCGACCCCCTCGGCGAACGATCTGGTGGCGCCGCGGTGGGGCAGGTCGGTGTTGCCGAGCACCAGCGCGGCGACGTAGATCGCCGCGAACGCCGACCCGTGCAGCCACGAGGCCCCGCCATAGGCGAGGAAGGCCAGCGCCATCACCGCCAGCGGGTAGAGACCCGCGGACGGAAGGGCCGCCCGGCGCATCATCCAGGCGCCGCCGAAGCCGACGGCCAGACCGACGACGATGCCCAGCAGCAGCTCGCCGACGACGATCCCGAGCACCACCGCCGGGTGGTGCTCGCCGATCGCACCGCTCGCGATGAGCGTCACGATGACGACCGTCGGGGCGTCGTTGAGCCCCGACTCCGCCTCCAGCACACCGGTCAGCCGCTTGGGCAGCGGCACCACCCGGAGCACCGAGAACACCGCCGCCGCGTCGGTCGGCGAGGTCACCGCGCCCAGCAAGAACGCCAGCTGCCAGGGAAGCCCCAGCAGATAGTGGGCGCCCACCGCGACGATGCCGATCGAGACCACCACACCGAGCGTGGCCAGCGTCAGCCCCAGCTTGAACGCGGGGCGTACGTCGTTCCAGGTCGTCGTCAGACCACCCTCGGCCAGGATCAGCGCGAGCGCCGCGAAGCCGAGCGCGTGCGCGAGCGCCGCGTCGTCGAACCGGATGCCGAGCACGGAGTCGCCCAGCAGCACGCCCATCAGCAGATAGATCAGCAGCGAGGGCAGCCCGGCCTTCGTCGAGACCCGCACGGCGAGGATCGCCAGGAGCGTGACCATCGACCCGACCAGCACGAACAGGTCGAGTTGATGGACATCAAAACTCATGCGGTCGGGTCCCCCTCTGACCTCTGGGACTGCATCTTAGATGCTCGCCAAGGCACGCCCTTAGTGTTTCTTCCATGAGCCGCCTCACTGTTGCCCAGCGCGCGAACGTGCCTCCCTTCCACGTGATGGACATGCTCGAGCGGGCGGCGCAGCGGCAGCGGACGTACGCCGATCTGATCTCGTTCACCTCGGGGCAGCCGTCGACGGGGGCGCCGCGACCGGTCAACGCCGAGGCGGTGCGGCTGCTGCAGAGCGGCGACCCGCTCGGCTACACGCCGTCGATCGGCATCCTGGAGCTGCGCCAGGCGATCGCGACCCACCACCGCGCCTGGCACGGGATCGAGGTCTCGCCCGACGACGTGATCGTCACGACCGGAGCCAGCGGTGGCTTCCTGGCAGCGTTCCTCGCCGCGTTCGACACCGGCGACCGGGTGGCGATGGCACGGCCCTCCTACCCCTGCTATCGCAACGTGCTCGCGGCGCTCGGGTGCGAGGTCGTGGAGATCCCGACGGGCCCGGCCGAACGCTTCCAGCCGACCGTGGAACAGGTGCGTGACCTGCATGAACGCGTCGGACTGAAGGGGCTCGTGGTGGCCAGTCCGGCCAACCCGACCGGCACGATGCTGCTGCCCGAGGAGCTGGCCGCGCTGGCTCGATACTGCGAGGAGGAAGGCATCCAGCTGATCTCCGACGAGATCTATCACGGCCTGACGTACGCCTCCGACGACAGCCGGGGCCGCAGCGCCTGGGAGACCTCGCGCGACGCGGTCGTGTTCGGCTCGTTCTCCAAGTATTTCTCGATGACCGGCTGGCGCATCGGCTGGCTGCTCGCCCCGGCCCATCTGCGTCGCGCGATCGACGTGCTGGTCGGCAACTTCACCATCTGCCCGCCGGCCCTGGCCCAGCACGCGGCGGTGGCCGCGTTCAGCCCGGAGACCTATGCCGAGCTCGACGGACATGTCACCCGTTACGCCACCAACCGACGGCTGCTGCTCGACGGCCTCACCTCGCTCGGGGTCACCGAGATGGCGCCGGCCGACGGCGCCTTCTACGTCTACGCCGACGTCAGCCGCTGGACCGACGACACCATGACGTGGTGCCACCAGATCCTCGATCGCACCGGCGTCGCGATGGCGCCCGGCGTCGACTTCGATCCCGTCGACGGCCACCGCTTCGTACGCCTCTCGTTCGCCGGGTCGACCAGCGAGATCGAGCAGGGTCTCGACCGCCTCGCCACCGTGCTTCACTGACCCGGCCGAACGGTGATCTGAGAAAGTTCACGATTTTACGTTTAGAACCGGCCGAGCGGGGTAGGAGGACCACAGACACCTGTCCGAGGAGGGAAATGTACGGCGATAGCGATGTGATCCGCAGCCGGGTCGACCGGCTGCGCGAGCAGGCGGACGACATCCGTGCGAGTGCCGACAAGCTGGTGGCCCAGGCAGAGGCCGTGCCGTGGCACGGGCGCGCCGCCGAGTCCCTCCGCGGGCGCATGAAGGAGCGTGCCACCGCGCTGCGGGGCGCGGGCGAGCAGCACGACCGCGCGGCCGACTCACTGGCCAAGCACCTCAAGCAGGTCGACCTGCACAAGGATCAGATCGCCGAGGCCGAGTCGCGCGCCGAGGCTCTGCTCGCCGACGGCAAGCTCCACGGATTCGAGGCCCCCGAACCGGGCCACAAAGACTGGCTGGAGGTCACCTTCCGATGACCACGATCGACCTGGGACCCGCTCCGGCGGCGCCGACCGAGCCGTGGGCCGGGGTGCCCCGCCGAGTCGGCCTGACCCTCTCCGAGCTCACCCGCGCCTGCGAGATCATCGGGGCGCCCCTCCCCTTCGAGGTCAACGACCGTCAGGAGGAGGGCCTCGACGCCCGCCTGGGGCGCAGCCGCGCCGCGGCGGAGGCAGAGGCGCTGACCCGGGCCGTCGCCGGCTTCGGTGACGGCGCCACCTCCTTGCAGCGGCGCGACCTCCTCGACTCCGACGGCACCCTCGAGGCCGGCATCGCCGGAGCCCTCGGCCTGCTCGCGACCCCCGAGGTCGTCATCGACCTCGACGTCGTCGTCGACGATCGCCGTGGCCGCGCCTGGCACCGTCAGAAGGGTGAGGCGGCGGCATCGCTCGCCACCGTGGACGGCCTCGTCTTCGAGCTCTCCTGGTATCCCTCGGCGGCGTGGACGACCGAGCTCGGCCGCACCGCGACCCTGCCCGGCGACACCGCCCGGATGACCTCCTCGGTGCCCGAGCAGCTCGAGGTGCCGTTCGCCGTCGCCGACGCCGTCTTCGAGGCCCTGCGCACCGGACGCGGCGACCTCGTGCCCGTGCTGACCGAGGGCGACATCGTCACCGCGACGGCTCTGGAGGCGATGGCCACCGAGACCCACGGCCGGCTGCGCGCGATCGTCGCGTCCACGACCGACGCCGAGGACGCACTCATCGGCACCGTCTCCTGGTCGCTGGTCAACGACGGCTGGCGCTCGATGCGTACGGTCTCGCTCGACGGCGACCTGACCTTGCTGATCACCAGCGTCGAGCCCTCGGAGCTCGCCGCCGACATTGCCCGTGTGCTCGCGGAGGTGGCCCGATGAACGACTCCAGGAACGACCCGGCCGACAACCTGGCCGACAACCCGGCGAACCGTCTCGGACCGCTGCCCGGCGGCGCTCCCGACGCGGCGCAGCAGTCGGCGCCGGCCGAGGACAAGTACGAGCAGATCCTCGGGCTGGCCGGCGCCATCGGCGACGCCGGCTCGCAGCTGCGTGAGTGGGCCGAGCTCGGGCCCGCGATCCTGGCCGACGACGACGTCACCGACTCGGCCGAGCTCTCCACGAAGACCTGGGAGCCCGCCGAGGAGGAGATCCGGGCCACGGCTTCCGAGAAGGGTGGCCTTCTCGGCCTCGGCACGGAGCTCGACGCCGACGCGCTGTCGGTGCGGGCGACGGTGCAGACCTACCGCTGGATCGACGACCTCCAGGCCGCGGCGCGCAGGTCGCTCGGAGCCATCGCCGCCAACGCGCTCGACTATCTCGCCCCCGAGGTCGAGCTCGGCGGGTCGCTGCTGTCGGCCGGTCTGATCGAGACCGACGCGCTCGACCGTGAGGGCGTCACCGCCTATCTCGGCGAGCTCGCCCAGGGCCATCCCGAGCTGATGGACCACATCGCCACCGGCGGAGGCCTGCTCGAGTCGCTCGAGCTGCGCTCCCTGCTCACCGCCGACTTCCCGCGCGGCGAGCTCGCCGAGGCGGCCACCGCCGGGGCCCTGCAGGCGGCTGGCATCGACGTGTTCGCCGCCGACGCCGGTCACGCGCTGCGTGACGTCGGCGGGCCGATGGCCCAGTCGGCCTGGGAGGGCACCGCCGACGGCACCGTCGAGGCAGACACCCCACACTCCATCGAGGAGCTGATCCGCAACCTCGAGGCCACCGAGACCAGCGTCTCGGTGCACCAGGTCGCGGCACACCGCTACATCGCCTACCTCCCGGGTCCCTACGCCGGCAGCAGGCGGCTACGGCTCGTCTCCGGAGACCTCTCCGACTACATCGCCGCCGCGTCACAGTCGATCGAGGCGGCAGTCGGCGCCGACTCCCACGTGATGCTCGTCGGGGCCGCGGCCGGAGGCACCGCGGCGGCCGCGATCGCGGTGACAGCCGGGGCGGCGTACGTCGTGGATCAGGTGGTCACCGTGGGTGCTCCCGGCGCGGCAGCGCCGCGGGTCCCGGAGACCACCCGGGTGCTCTCGCTGGAGGACCGCTCCGACCCGGTGGCGCTGCTCGGCGGGCTGATCAACGCGGGCGTGGGTCACCGGTTCACCGTCGTCTACGACAGCGCGGCCGGCGGCGTAGGTGGCGCCGCAGCCGAGGAGAGCCACTACGTGGCCGGCGGGCGGGCCGCCGACAACGCCAGCCACGACGAGCTGCGCGAGGAGATCGAGCGCATCCGCACCCTGGGATACCTGACGTAAAGGAGACGGGTGGGGTAAACCTCGCTAGATTGGGTCCACCCTCAGCACATCCCCCACCCGGTTTGTCCGGTTGTCGCCGCAGGGCATTCTGATTGTCTATCTGATCGGACCTGCGTGAAGTCGATCGTCATACATGCCGGCCTGCCCAAGACCGGCACCTCCGCCGTCCAGGCGTGGCTCCATCACAACACCGAGCAGCTCGCGGAGGCAGGGGTCTTCTACCCCTGGCACTACCTGGACAAGAACGGCATCAGCGCCGGCAACGCCGGATCCCTCATGGAGCGCTCCGGGCCGCACTTCATCACCTCGCCCACCCAGATCGAGGGCACCCTCGTCGACTTCGAGGCCAGCGGCTGCCGCACGATGCTGCTCTCCTCGGAGGCGTTCCTCCCCGAGCTGGCCAACCTGGCCGAGGCGCTCCCGGCGCACACCCGGTTCGTGATGTACGTCCGTGACCCCCTCGCCTTCCTCGAGTCCGACTACAACCAGCGGGTCAAGCGGGTCCCCCAGCTGCACGAGTTCGTCCCTGACGCGAGCGCCTACGGCGGCTGGCTGGGCCACGAGCATCTCTACAACGCGCTCGCCTCCGACGCCGTACGCGCCGGCTCGGAGCTGCGGCCCTACCACGCCGACCTGTTCGTCGGTGGCAGTCTGCTCACCGACCTGCTGCACGCGGCCGGTGTCGATTCCGCCCAGCTCAGCGCCCTGGAGCTGAAGCAGGTCAACACCTCGTACTCGCTCCATGCGCTGGAGATCAAGCGAGCACTCAACGCGCTGCCGCTCGGCAACGAGCTCAAGGAACGGCTCGACATGCGGCTGCAGTCCTGCCGGCTCGGTCCGCGGTCCTACTCCCTGATCCCGCCCGCAGACTACGTCCGGCTGCGCAAGCAGGCCGACGAGGAGCTCCACGAGCTCGCCGAGAAATACGGCATCGACTCCTTGGAGCCGCTCCGCGAGAAGCTCCGCGACCTGCCGTCACGGCCCTACCACCCGCAGGCCCTGACCGAGGCGGAGGTCGACGCCGTCGTCGGCCACCTCGCCAAGGTCGGCAAGCGGCTCACCCGGCGGATCGCCGAGGCGCTCGAGCAGCACCCCGAGATCGAGCTGCCCTACCCGACGCTGCGCGACTCCTTCGCGCAGGCGGTGAGGGAGCTGGACGCGAAGGCGTCACCCCAGCCGCGGCGGCGCTGGTGGCACCGACTTGCCCGCAACGCGTGAGTCGATACGGTGTAGACCGCCCCGCGCACCATCCCTGAGGCGGCGAGAGCCGACCGCGCCGGGGCGCTCTGGCCCCTACCCCGATCGGTCGCCGTGAAGTCCATCGTCATCCATGCTGGCCTGCCCAAGACAGGCACGTCGGCCGTGCAGGCCTTCCTCAGCTCCACCAACGACCGGCTTGCCGAGGCGGGCATCTTCTACCCCCGCCACACCGTCGACAAGAACAGCATCAGCGCCGGCAACGCCGGGTCGCTCATGGAGCTCTCCGGCCACCTCTTCGTGGCCTCCCCTCGGGAGGTCACGAAGACCCTCGAAGACTTCGACGCCAGCGGATGCCACACGCTGCTGCTCTCCTCGGAGGCGTTCCTCCCCGAGCTGCCCGAGCTCGCCGACCTCATGCCGCCGGAGACCAGGTTCGTGCTGTACGTCCGTGACCCCCTCGCCTTCCTCGAGTCCGACTACAACCAGCGGGTCAAGCGGTTGCCCCACGTGCATCCGTTCGCCGCCGAGCCCGATGCCTACGGTGGCTGGCTGGGCCACCAGCACCTCTACCATGCGCTCGGCTCGGAGTCGGTGCGCTCCCGGCTCGTGCTGCGGCCCTACCGTCCCGAGCTCTTCGTGGGCGGCAACCTGCTCACCGACCTCTTCGACACGGCCGGCATCGACGCCACCGAGCTCGGCGACCTGTCGCTGAAGCAGGTCAACCTCTCCTACTCGCTGCACGCTCTCGAGATCAAGCGCGCGCTCAACGCACTGCCTCTCGGCGAGCAGCTGCAGGAGCGCCTCGACGTACATCTCCAGTCGTGCCCGCTCGGGCCGACCAGCTACACGCTGATCCCGCCCGCCGACCACCAGCGGCTCCGCAAGCTGGCCGACGACGAGCTGCGGGCACTGGCGCTGCGCTACGACATCGACACCCTCGAGCCGATGCGCGAGCTGCTGTGGGATCAGGCTCCCAAGCCCTTTCACCCGCAGCAGCTCACCGACGACGAGGTCGACGCCGTCGTGCAGCACATCGCCACCGTCGGCAAGCGCCTCACCCGCCGCATCGCCCAGACGCTCGTGGAGCACCCCGAGATCGAGCTGGTCTACCCGTCGCTGCGCGAATCCTTCGCCCGGGCGGCCGCCGCCCTCGACGAGCCTGCGGCCGCCCCGAGACGCCGCTGGTGGCACCGCACCCACACTGCTGGTTGAGCCGCGAGCGCCAGCGAGCGTGTCGAAACCAACACAGCATGCGACTGTGTTGGTTTCGACACGCCTCCGCCTAGCGGCTCCGGCGGCTCAACCAGCAGTGAGGTCCGCGACGACGATGGTGTGGTTGTCTGGCTCACCCGAGGCGGCTACGGCGGCGGCTACGGCGTCGGCGACCTGCTGCGGGGAGGCGTCGGCGGTGATCAGCGCGTCGAGGTCGTCGACCCAGGAGTGGATGCCGTCGGTGGTCACGACGAGGCGGTCGCCGGGCAGGAGGTCGAGAGAGAGCTCGTCGGCGACGACGCCGGGCACGAGCGCCCGGTTGAGCACCGAGCGGTGCTCGTGGGAGCGGGCCTCGTCGGGGGTGAGATGGCCCGACTCGATCATGGCGGCGACCACGGTGTGATCGTGGGTGACCCGGCGCACCTCGCCGTCGCGCACCAGGTGGACGCGACCGTCCCCGACGTGGGTGATCCGTGCGGTCGAGCCGTGCAGGTCGACCGCGGTCAGTGTGGTGCCTGAGGCGGGGAGCTCGGCGACGACCTCGTGGATCGCCGACCCCAGCCCGCCCGCGGCGTACGCGGTCAGCGCTGCTCCGGCAAGGTCGTCACGCTCGCCGAAACCGTCGGCGACGGCGACCAGCTCGGGCGTGACCATGACGGCGTCCTGCTGCGCGGGTCGGCCGCCCTGCTCGTGGCTGACACCGAGCTCGGCGTGCAGCGTGGTGGTGGAGGTGTTCATCGGTGGTGCCTCGTTCCTCATCGCGTGGACGAGGGTGGAGACCATGGTGCGGCGGGTAGCGGTGTCGGCCTCGACCTGACGCCAGTAGGTCTCGACCTCGGCCGCCGCGTGAGCAGCAGACATGTCGAGCACCTCCCGGATCCGGGCCAGCGGCATCCCGACCAGACGCAACGACGCCACCAGACGGGCGCGTTCGACCTGGTCAGGGGCATATCGACGATAACCCGAGTGTGCGTCCACCTCGGCGGGCGGAAGCAGTCCCAGGTCGTCGTAGAGCCGCAGTGCCTTCGGCGTCAACCCGGTCGCCCGGGCGAAGTCGCCGATGTTCACAAGCCCTTGCAGCCCGCTCATGATCCCCATCCTCCCCGGTGACGGTCACCGGTGGAAGAAGATTCGCGCTTGACCTTGGGGCAACCTCAAGCCCAGCGCTGGGGTGGCCCCGATAGGTTCACTGCCATGAACCTGCGTGCGCGTGCACTCGAGCTCCTCGTCTTCACCGTCGGCGCCGGCACCCTGGGGGCGGAGATGGCCGCGGCCAGGCTGCTCGCCCCATGGTTCGGCGACTCGACGATCGTGTGGGCCAACACGATCGCGACGGTGCTGGTCGCGCTCTCGATCGGCTACGCCGTCGGCGGCCGCCTCGCCGACAAGAACCCGAACCCCTCCGGCCTCGCCAGGATCGTGCTCGTCGCTGCCGCGCTCCTGGCGGCGGTGCCCTTCATCGCCGACCCGTTCCTGCCGTTGGCCGTCAAGGCTGTCGACCAGCTCAGCGTCGCCACGTTCGCCGGCTCGCTGGTCGGCGTCGGCGTGCTGCTCGCGATCCCCCTCTTCCTTCTCGGCATCGTCAGCCCCTACGCGGTGCGGCTGAGCCTCGACTCCGTCGAGGGCGCCGGCCACACCGCCGGCCGGCTCTACGCGATCTCGACGGTCGGCTCCCTGGTCGGCACCTTCGCCGCCTCGCTTTTCCTCATCCCGGTGGCCGGCACACGGCGTACGTTCCTGGTCTTCGCTCTGCTGATGGCCATCGCCGCGATCCCCCACCTGGTGCGCCACCGGCTGCCGGCCGCGGTCGTGCCGGCGGTGATCCTGGGCCTGATCGCACTGCCCACCGGCTCGATCAAGACGCTGACCAGCAACGGCGGCGAGGTGATCTGGGAGAAGGAGACGGAATACCAGTACGCCCGCGTCGTCGAGTACGGCGACGGCAGCCGCTACCTCGAGCTCAACGAGGGCCACGCCGTCCACTCGGTCTACAACGAGGGCGAGTGGCTCACCGGCAACTACTGGGACGAGATGCTCTCGCTCTCCTACGCCGGCGCGAAGGCCCCGGAGTCGGTGGCGATCCTCGGCTCCGCCGCCGGCACGACCGCGCGCCAGTTCGGCCACTACGCCCCCGACACCCGGGTCGACGCGGTCGAGATCGACGAGGACGTGACCAAGGTCGGCCAGGAGCTCTTCGACCTCCAGGACCAGCCCAACCTCCACCTCCACACCGCCGACGCCCGCCCGTGGCTGCAGAAGCAGACCCGGAAGTACGACGCGATCATGGTCGACGCCTACCACCAGCCCTACATCCCGTTCTACCTGACCACGAAGGAGTTCTTCGAGCTCGCGAAGGAACACCTCAACCCGGGCGGGGTGCTCGTCGTGAACTCAGCCCACCCGGAGGGGTCGACCGCGCTGGAGAAGGTGCTCACCGCGACCCTGCGCACCTCCTTCGGCGAGGCCGTCTGGCGCTCGGACTCGAGCGACACCAACACTCACCTGGTCGCGACGGTCGACCCTGCTGCCGATCCGGCGGCCAACCTCACCCGCAACGCCGCTGCTGAGCCGAGCGACCTGGCCGACGTGCTCACCGGCTCGGCCGCCAGCCTCGAGCCGGGGATGCGCGGCGGGAAGGTCTACACCGACGATGTCGCGCCGGTCGAGTGGCTGACCGACCTGAGCCTTCTCGAGGTCGCCTGAGCGCCGACGCGGTCCGGTCGTGGGCTCGACCTCCCCGATCCGCGTCTTGCGCAGGCACCCGACACAGACCAGGCTCGGCTCGACCTTGCTGAGCCTGCGCGCCGGCAGCACGTGCCAGGTGCCCAGGCGGCGTCCACACGCGGTGTAGACGTAGCCATGGCCCTTCTTGGCCGAGCGCAGGTGCCAGAAGCTGCCCCGATCGGTGCGGTAGACCAGCGGGTCGCTCGCCATGCTCGGCGGCCTTGCGCCGCTGCCGCCCGGGCTGAGTCTGTCGTCCACGAACACGAATTCCCCCCAAGGAATCTCGATCTCTCTCGTCATTGAGTGCCTCGAGACGCCGGTGTGACGGCGGGGGCCGCACGCCCGACGCCCCGAGACTCGTCCGACCATAAGTCCACTCATTGCAATGGGTCAAGGGTGAAAAGGTGGGCCTATGCGGCTATTCGGGATCTGTACGGCTCACTAACGTTGCTCCTATGAGCAATCCCCGTCCGCGCGGCCTGCCGAAATACCTCCACGTGGCCGACTACCTGCGGGCCCAGATCGACGACAGCACCTACCAGCCCGGCGACCGGCTCCCCACCGAGCCCGAGCTGATGGACACCTTCCCCTACGACCGCGCCACGATCAGGCGAGGTCTGGCGGTCCTGCGCAACGAGGGCCTGATCACCAGCGAGCAGGGCCGTGGCGTCTTCGTACGCGACGCCACCAAGACCCGCTACGACCTGATGAGCATGCTGATCACCGACCGGAGCCACCCGGCGAAGCCGGACGCCGCCTACAACCAGCCCCCGCGCGGACCCGACGACGGCCTCTCGATCGAGCACACCTACGAGGTGGTCGCCGCCGGCGAGAAGCTCGGCGCGGCCTTCGAGCTCGACCCGCGCAGCGAGCTGCTCGCCTCGACCTACACGTTCTTCATCAGCGGCGACACGGCCGAATACCGCACGGTGGCCTACGTCCCGTATCCGCTGGTCATCGACACCCCGCTGGCCACCCCGAGCGACGACTGGCCGCAGCCGCCGATCAAGGACCAGCTGGCCGGCGTAGGCGTGAAGGTGACCACCGTCGCGGTGGACATCGAGTCACGGATGCCGACGCCGCAGGAGTCGTTCGACCTGCAGATCCCCGACGGCACCCCGGTGCTCTCCGACCGGCGCCGCTTCCTCGCCGACGACCGCGTCGTGTGCATCACCGACTCCGTCGGGGTCGCCGACCGCATCGTCTACGGGCTCGACCTCAACCTGCAGTGACGCGGGCTGGCCGGGCTCAGGCCAGGTCGTGGACGAACTCGGAGAGCTGGGTGAGGTTGCGGCACTCCCGCATCTCGATGATCGAGCCGTAGCGACTGGCCTCGGAGTCACCGGTGTCCCACTGCGTACGCACCTCGGGGTTGAGCCAGTGGGCATGCCTGCTCGCCTCCGACATCGCGCGCAGCGAGCCGACGGCGAGGTCGGAGTAGTTGGAGCGGGCGTCGCCGAGGATCAGCAGCGACGACTTCGGACCGAGGGCGTCGGCGTGCCGTTCCTGGAAGAGGGAGAAGGCGCGGCCGTAGTTGGTGCGCCCCATCCGGGCCGCGTGCTCGGTCGCCCGGGTCAGCTCGGTCATCGTGTCGACCAGGTCGGCGCCGGCGCGGAAGTAGGGGGTGACCTCGTGGATCTCGTCGACGAAGGTGAACGCGCGCACCTTGCCGAACTGCTCCCGCAGCGCGAAGACGAGCATCAGCGTGAACGTCGCGAAGTTGGAGACCGAGCCCGACACGTCGCACAGGATGACCAGCTCGGTGCGGTGCGGCCGCTTCGGGCGGTAGCGCAGGTCGACGGGCACACCACCGGTGGACATCGACGACCGCAGCGTACGCCGCAGGTCGACCGCACCTCGCCGGTGAGCGTGGTGCTCCTGGGTGAGCCTGGTCGCCAACCGCCGGGCCAGCGGGTAGATCTCGCGCCGGAGCGCCTCAAGGTCGGCGCGCCGGGCGTGCAGGAAGTCGAGCTTCTCGATGGTGGGGCGCACGGCGATCTTGGCGATCTGCTCGGGCCCCTTCTCCTCCGCGATCCGGCGCCGGGCGTCGGCCTCGACGAGGCCTTCGAAGCGGCCCACCCGCCGGCGCACGACCTTCGTGGCCTCCTCGTCGGTCCAGCCGCCCTGCTGGAGTCCCTCGATGAGCCGTGCGGTGAGCTCGCCGGTGGAGAGCCGGCGCAGCGCGGTGTAGGACGACCAGGAGCTCAGCCCCGGGCCGCGGCCGGGCATCGCACCGAACCGCGCCACGGCCTCGGCGGCCAGCTGGCGCAGCATCTCGGCATCGTCGGCCTCCAAGGCCTCCTCGAGCCGCGCGGTGAACTCCGAGAGCGCCTCGGGACCGTCCTTCGCCACCCCGGCAGCCTCGGCCTCTGCGTCCATCCCGGAGCCGATCATCCGCGGGAAATAGAGCTCGAAGAGCCCGTCGAAGGTGGCCCGCTGGTTGGCGCGCTTGACCAGCGTGGCGGCGTACGCCTCCTTGACCTGCTGCCGGTCGGTCCAACCGATCAGGCCCATCGCGGTGACCGCGTCGAGCCCCTCCGAGAGCGACACCGGCAGCCCCGCTCCCCGAAGCGCTTCGAGGAACTCGATGTGCCGGTCGAGGAGCGTCACCGCTTCAACCGCAGCTCTCGCACCGCCCGGTCGACGTCGGAGGAGTGCTTGAGCACCACGCCGAGGGTGTCGGCGACGGCCTTGTCGGAGAGGTCGGTGATCTCGAGCGCGATCAGCGTGCGCGCCCAGTCGACCGACTCGGCGATCGACGGTGACTTCTTGAGCTCCAGCTCGCGCAGACGACCGACGACTGAGACGAGCTGGCGGGCGACCTTGTCGTCGAGCCCGGGCACCTGGGAGAGCACGATCTCGCGCTCGCGGTCGGCGTCGGGATAGTCGAGGTGGAGGTAGAGGCAGCGTCGTTTGAGCGCCTCGGAGAGCTCACGGGTGGCGTTGGAGGTGAGCACCACCAGCGGCCGACGGGTCGAGGTCATCGTACCGAGCTCGGGGATGGTCACCTGGAAGTCGGAGAGCACCTCGAGCAGCAACCCCTCGACCTCGACGTCGGTCTTGTCGACCTCGTCGATGAGCAGCACCGTCGGCTCCTCGCGGCGGATCGCGGTCAGCAGCGGCCGGGTCAGCAGGAACTCTTCGGAGAAGATGTCGTCGTGGGTCTCCTCCCACGCCTGACCGTCGCCCACGGCCTGGATGCGGAGCAGCTGCTTCTTGTAGTTCCACTCATACAGCGCGCGGGCCTCGTCGAGACCCTCGTAGCACTGCAGGCGCACCAGCTCGGCCCCGCTCGCACGCGTGATCGCCTTGGCCAGCTCGGTCTTCCCGACACCCGCCGGCCCTTCGACGAGCACCGGCTTCTCCAGCGCGCCCGCGAGGTAGGTCGTCAACGCGGTCGAGCCGTCCGCCAGGTAGCCGACGTCTCCCAGCCGGCTGACGGCCTCGGCGGGCGAGGAGAACCAGGAAGACGTACGAGAAGCCATGTCGCGACCCTAATGGTTGTCCAGGCCCGTGTGGGGTGGGACCTTGGTCATACCAAGGGGCGGAACCGTCACCGCCGAGTGCGTACGTCGTTGAGCACAGCGTGCACTCGGAGACGCCGCGACCGTTGACGCTAGCCGTCACCGCCCTGAAGGTCTGCGCACTCACCGCGCTCGCCGCCTTCTGCGTGGTCGCCGTCGCCACCCCGTCAGAGCCGCAGTCGCTGGCCAAGAAGGAGCAGCCGGAGCTCGCCGCGATGCTCGACCAGCACCACTGCGTGGCCGCCCCGACGATCGCGCCCTGGCGCCGGGAGAGCGCCATCGTCCGCTCACCGCTGGGCGAGCTGAAGCACGTCTCGCTCAGGGTCGGGCAGCTGGTCGAGCAGGGCAAGACCCGGGGCGAGCTGGTCGCGTTCTGCGCCGACCCGGCTCCCCGCTAGCCAGGGTCAGCCCGGGGTCAGCCGACCGCGGCCATCGCCTCGGAGAAGACCCGGATCACGCGCTCGAGGGCGGGCCGGTCGCCGTCGACCCGCAGCGCACCCTGCGCGAGAGCCTCGTCGAGGGAGTGCCCGAGGAGGGCCACCCCTGCCCAGGCCGTCGAGTCGCCGGCGACCTTCACGTCTGCCCGCGGGACGTCGCCGACGTCGAGGTCGAAGACCTGCTCGTTCCAGTCGAGCCGGAACTGCTGCTGCTCCACCTCCGGGCAGCGGGCGTCGCTCAGCTTCCAGGAGACCCGGACCGGCATCTGGGTGGTCACGCTCTGGGGCGGCACCATCGTGCGCATCGCGACCATCACACCGCTGGGAGTCATCCCCGTCGACGGCACCGGGTAGTGGGCCGAGCCCTCCAGCGCCCACAACGACAGCGCACTGAGGATCTTCTCCAGGTCGCGGCCCCAGTCGGTCAGGGCGTACGCCGTGGTCTTGGTGAGGTAGCCGAGCTCGGTCTCGACGACCACGCCGGCCCGCTCCATGAACCGCAGCCGCTCGTTGAGCTCCTCGGCGCCGATGCCGCGCAGGGACGACCTGAGGTCGGGGGCGGTGCGCGGCCCGAACATCAGCTCACGCACGACGATCAGGCTCCACCTGTCGCCGATCAGATCCAGCGCGTGCGCGGCCGCGCAGGCGTCACCCAGGTCCCCGTAGGACAGGTTCAGACTCACTTCGATCCTCTCCGAGTCGTTCGATCCCGTCGAGGGTAGTGATCGCGAAGTTGTTGCTGTTAGTGCCAGAGGTCCCGGCGTGCCGCTGATGTGGCCGGTCGTCTGCCGTGGCCGGCCGGACCTAGACTCCGGAGCATGGCCGGAAACGAGACACGGATGCTGCTCCTGGGGGCGGTGGCCCTGTTCGAGCCGGTCAACGGCTACCAGATCCGGCGCGAGCTGATGTCGTGGCAGGTCGACCAGTGGGCCAACATCAACCCCGGCTCGATCTACCACGCCTTGACGTCGCTGACCGACAAAGGCCACCTGACCAGGCACGACCTGGTCGACAACGGGCGACCGGTCGCGGTCTACGAGATCAGCGCGACGGGGCGTACGGAGCTCGAGCGGCTGGTGGCCGACGCGTTGCGCACCGTCGACGCCTACAACGGCGTCTCCTTCTACGCGGGCTTCTCGCTGGTGACCCTGCTGAAGCGTCCGGACGCCATCGACCACCTCAGCCACCGGCTGAAGGCCCTCGAACGCACCGTCAAGGAGCTCGACGCCGCCACGCAGGTCAAGTCGCTCCTGGCCCCTCCGCACACCATCTCGGCGCTCCGCCTCCAGCTCGACAAGCTGCGCGCCGAGCGCGCCTGGCTGGTGGAGGTGCTCGACGACGTACGCAGCGGCGAGCTCGCCTTCGCCGGCGACGCACCCGACTGGGCACCGGCCGCGGAGGACCCGGGCTGGCAGATGGATGCCGACCGCAAGCGCTACCGGGAGATGCTGCGCCGCTGACCCGATCGCTCGACATCGTGTTGTTGACATCGGATATTCAAAATTGAACACTTCTCCCACCCAAAGTCGGTGATCAAATTTGAACAGCCAGGAAAAGCGGGTGAACACTGTCGGTGCTCCGTGCTTGGCTGGACTCCACTCATAAGGAGCACACGCATGATTCACGCACGCGGCCTGAGGCACACCTTCGCCTCCGGCCATGGCAAGCAGAAGAAAGAAGTCGTCGCGGTCGACGGGGTCGACCTCGACGTCGCAGAGGGTGAGGTGGTCGGCTTCCTGGGCCCGAACGGCGCCGGCAAGACCACCACCCTGCGCATCCTCACCACCCTCCTCCAGCCCACCGCCGGCACCGCCACGGTCGCCGGCTTCGACGTGGCCAAGCAGTCCGTCGAGGTCAGGCGGAGCATCGGCTACTGCTCACAGGTCGGATCGACCTTCTCCGGCGCCTACGCGGGCGACGAGGTCGTCGACCACGGCATGCTCTACGGGATGTCCAAGAAGGACGCCGTCGCCCACGGGCAGGCGCTCTTCGAGCGGCTCCAGCTCGACGGTCTGTGGCGTCGCAAGCCACGCAACATGTCCGGCGGCCAGAAGCGCCGTCTCGACATCGCGATGGCGCTGATCCACGCCCCGAAGCTGGTCTTCCTCGACGAGCCCACCACCGGCCTCGACCCTCAGGCGCGGGCCAACCTCTGGGACCACATCGCCTCGCTGCGTACGGACCACGGGGCGACGGTCTTCCTGACCACCCACTACCTCGACGAGGCCGACGCGCTCGCCGACCGGGTCGTGGTCATCGATCAGGGCCGCATCGTCGCCAACGACACCCCGGAGAACCTCAAGGCGGCCGTCTCCGGTGACCTGGTCTCCCTCGAGGTGGCCACCGACGAGCAGGTCGCCATCGCGCGCGACAAGCTCGGCTCGATCTCCGACAACATCGAGGTCGACGAGCGCCTGGTCAGCGGCCGGGTGCCCCGCGCGGGCAAGGCGGTCCCCGGGCTGCTGCGCGACCTGGAGTCCAACGGTGTCTCGCTCGAGTCGATCGAGGTCGCCCGGCCGACCCTCGACGACGTCTTCCTGACCCTGACCGGACGTACGCTGCGCGACGCCGAGGCGGGCGCCCCCGAGGCCGACGAGGAGGCCCACGATGACTGAGTTCCAGCAGCCCGTGCTCAAGGCCGGCTTCCTGCGGGAGTCGATGGTCGTCTTCAACCGCCAGCTGCGGATGAACCTCCGCAACCCGGCCTGGGTGCTGATCGGCGTGATGCAGCCGGTCCTCTACCTGGTGCTCTTCGGTCCGCTGCTCGAGCCGCTGATCGAGCAGCTCGGTGGCAACGCCTACAACTGGTTCGTGCCCGGCATGCTCGTGCAGCTCGGCATCTTCGGCGCGATGTTCGCCGGGTTCTCGCTCATCGGCGAGTGGCGTGAGGGCGTCATCGAGGCCGAGCGGGTCACCCCGGCGTCTCGTGGCGCGCTGCTCTTCGGGCGGCTCTACCGCGACCTGCTGCAGATCCTGGTGCAGGCGATCATCCTGGTCGCCCTCGGCCTGGTGATGGGCATGGACTTCAAGCCCCTCGGCATCGTCGTCGGCGTCGCGATCACCGTGCTGGTCGGTGGCGCGGGTGCTGCCGCGTCCAACGCCTTCGCGCTGCTCGTGAAGAGCGAGGACGTGATGGCGCCGGTGACCAACATGCTGCTGATGCCGATCCTGCTGCTCTCCGGCATCTTCTTGCCGATGAGCTTCGGGGCCGACTGGCTCCAGACGCTCGCCGACATCATCCCGACCAAGCACATCGTCGACGCGGTCCGCTCCTCGTTCTTCGGTAACCTCGGGATCGGCGACATCGGCTGGGGTGTGGGCTGGACGGCGGTGCTGTTCGCACTAGCTGTCTGGTGGGGCATCTCGACGTTCCGCAAGGAGAACGCTTAGCGATCTCGCGGGTCGTTCTCAGTAGCGGCTCAGCCCGGGGTGGCAATGTAGGAGTGTGAACACCTCTGCCACCCCGGGCGACAGGCCCAGCGAGAAGCCGCACGTGCTGGTCGTCGACGACGACAGGGCCGTGCGTGAGTCGCTGCGCAGGTCGTTGGAGTTCAACGGCTACGAGGTGGCCATGGCGGGCGACGGCGCAGAGGCGCTCGCCGGCATCGCCAACCACGACCCCGACGTGGTCGTGATGGATGTGATGATGCCTCGCCTCGACGGCATCGAGGCCACCAAGGCGCTGCGCTCGGCCGGCAACGACGTGCCGATCCTCGTGCTCACCGCACGCGATGCCGTCGGCGACCGGGTCGACGGGCTCGATGCGGGGGCCGACGACTACCTCACCAAGCCGTTCGCGCTCGAGGAGCTGTTGGCCCGCCTGCGCGCGCTGCTGCGCCGGGCCGTGCCGGTCAGCGACGACGACGAGGAGGCGCTGACCTTCGCCGACCTCTCCATGAACATCACCACCCGCGAGGTGACCCGCGGCCAGCGGGCCATCGAGCTGACCCGCACCGAGTTCACGCTCCTGGAGATGTTCCTCCGTCGGCCGCGCCGGGTGCTCGACCGCTCGTTCATCCTCGAGGAGGTCTGGGGCTACGACTTCCCGACCACCGCCAACTCGCTCGAGGTCTACGTCGGCTACCTGCGCCGCAAGACCGAGACCGAGGGTGAGTCACGGCTGATCCACACGGTGCGCGGCATCGGCTACGTACTGAAGGAGCCGTGAGCAGCGCCGTGACCACGACGGCCACCAGCTCGCGCTACCGCGGCTCTCTGGCGGGCCGGGTCACCATCCTGACGACCCTCGCGGTCGCCGGGTCGATCGCGCTGATCGCGATGGGGCTCTACTTCGCCGTACGCATCCAGCTGCAGGCCAACATGGACGAGTCTCTGCTGAAGCGGGCCCACGCGGCTGCCTCGAACCCGCAATACATCCGCGATGCACGAGACGGCAGCTACTTCCCCGTCTTCGCGCTCAACGCCGGCGACATCGCGCTCATGTCGGTCAACCAGAACGGTGACTACTGGAACCCGCAGAAGCGGGCCGACAACGACTTCCCGATCCCCGGTGCGCCGGAGGCGTTCGTCGCGCAGGGGAAGGAGCCCTACGCCGTACGCACGATCACGACCGACCACGGCGAGGTGTTCCGCGCGGCCACGGTGCCGATCTCCGGCACCGACGAGGCGCTGATGCTGGCGCAGGCGCTGGAGCCACAGGAGGAGATGTACAAACGGCTCGGGCTCATCGTGCTCTTCTTCGGCGCGGGCGGGGTCGTGGCCGCGGCGTTCGCCGGCTGGGTCGTGGCCGCCGGCGGGCTGCGGCCCGTACGACGATTGACCGCTTCGGTCGACCGGATCGCGACGACCGAGGATCTCACCCCGCTCCCCGTCGAGGGCGACGACGAGATCGCCCGTCTGGCCACCTCGTTCAACCGGATGCTGTCGGCGCTCGCCGGCTCCCGGGATCGGCAACGACAGCTGGTGGCCGACGCTTCGCACGAGCTGCGCACCCCGCTGACCTCGCTGCGCACCAACGTCGAGCTGCTCACTCAGGCCGACTCCTCCATCTCCGGCGAGCAGCGCGCCGATCTGCTCGGCGACATCCGGGCGCAGATCGAAGAGCTGACCAACCTGATCGGCGACCTGGTCGAGCTGGCCCGGGACGCGCCCGCGGAGCCGACCCTGGAGTCCGTCGACCTCTCCGAGGTCGTCGAGCGAGCGCTGTCGCGGGTCCGCCTGCGCGCACCGTCGGTCGACTTCTCCGAGACGATGGCGTCGTGGTGGGTGCTGGGCGACTCCGGGTCGCTCGAACGCGCAGTGACCAACCTGCTCGACAACGCCGCCAAGTGGTCGCCGGAGGCCGGCACCGTGCACGTGTCGCTCCACAACGGTGTGCTCAACGTCGACGACGAAGGTCCGGGCATCGCCGACGACGACCTCCCGTTCGTATTCGACCGGTTCTACCGCTCCACCGAGGCCCGCTCGATGCCCGGGTCCGGGCTCGGGCTCGCTATCGTCCGTCAGGTCGCCGAGCGCACCGGCGGGTCGGTCTCGGCCTCCCGCTCGCCCCACGGTGGGGCCAGGATGACGATGCTCCTGCCCGGCTCGTCCTCGCCGCGACCGACCGAACCACCCACGGAAGTGCTGGAGAGATGAAGAACCGGATCGCCTCGGGCGCTCCCGCCCGCGCCGTCCTGCCCGGCCTGGCCGCCCTGGCCGCGCTCGGGCTGCTCGCCGGATGCGGCTCTGACAAGTCGGCCGACTCGTCCGCCGACGCTCCGGCGTCGGCATCTGCGTCCGGACACGGCTCGGACAAGCCCACGTTCAACCCCTGCGAAGGGCTCGACATCAAGCCCGTGGAGAAGGCTCTCGGCGCCGAGCTTCGCATCGAACGGGGCACCTCGGCGGCACCCCGCTGCGCACTGCTCCCCAAGAAGTCCGGCGGCACTGCGTACGAGCTCAACTACCTCCCCTTCAAGGGCACCCTCGCCGAGGCGTGGAAGACCATGGACGTGAAGTCCGGCGACGTCAGCCGCCCCGAGGTCGCCGGCGCCGACGACGCCCGGCTGGTCAAGCAGCAGGGCGTCAGCTCCTACGCGGTCACCGCCTTCGTGCAGAACGGTCCGCTGATCCAGAGCTTCAACTCCGTCGATCTCGAGCCCTACGACGGCGACGCCATCGACCGCGCCGCCCTAGCCCTCCTCAAGGCCCTCAGCGCCAACGCCCCCTGACCCGCCCCAGCCGAGAAGTCACTCGTGCAGGTCGAAGCGTCGGCTCTGCAGGTCGAGTGGGCATCTTCGTGCCCACTCGACCTGCAGAAGCGACTTCTCGACCTGCAGACGTGACTCTTCGGCCTGCGGGGGTGACTTCTCGGCTAGGGCTTCTTCGTCTCGCGCCAGGAGCGCTCGAAGGGGAGGCGCCAGGCGTGGGGGGCGATGAGCTGGTGGATCGAGTTGGGGCCCCAGGAGCCGGGGGCGTAGAGGCGTACGGGCGGGGGGTTGTCGAGGAGGGGCTGGGAGATCTCCCAGAGCGTCTCGATGCCCTCGGCGGTCGTGAAGAGGGTGTGGTCGCCGCGCATGGCGTCGTGGATGAGGCGTTCGTACGCCTCGAGGACACCGGTCGAGGAGTCGGTCTCCTGCGTGGCGAACTGCATGGAGAGCTTCTCCAGCTTCATGCCGGGCCCGGGGCGCTTGCCGTAGAAGGACAGTGACATCTTCGAGAGGTCGGCGAGGTCGAAGGTGAGGTGGTCGGGCCCCTGGGTGCCGGCGTTGGAGTTGGACGGGAACATCGTCAGCGGCGGCTCCTTGAACGCGATCGAGATGATCCGCGCCCCCTCGGCCATCTTCTTGCCGGTGCGGAGGAAGAACGGCACGCCGGCCCAGCGCCAGTTGTCGATGGTCACCTTCAGCGCGATGAAGGTCTCGGTGTCGGAGTCGTCGGAGACCTCGTTCTTGCCGCGGTAGCCCGAGTACTGCCCGCGCACGACGTTGCGCGGCTCCAGCGGCTGGATCGAGCGGAAGACCTTGTTCTTCTCCTCGCCGATCGGGTCGGGGGCCAGCGAGGTCGGCGGCTCCATCGCCATGAACGCCAGCACCTGCATCAGGTGGGTGACCACCATGTCGCGGTAGGCACCGGTGCCTTCGTAGAACGCGGTGCGCCCCTCGAGCCCCAGGGTCTCGGGGATGTCGATCTGCACGTGGTCGATGAAGTTGCGGTTCCAGATCGGCTCGAAGAGACCGTTGGCGAAGCGGAAGGCCAAGATGTTCTGCGCGGCCTCCTTGCCGAGGAAGTGGTCGATCCGGAAGATCTGCTCCTCCTCGAAGACCTCGTGGATCTTCGCGTTGAGCACCTTCGCCGACTCCAGGTCGGTGCCGAACGGCTTCTCCATGATGATCCGCGCGCCCTCGACGAGGTCGGCCTCCTCGAGTTGGCGGATCACGTTCTGGGCGGCCTTCGGAGGCACGCTGAGGTAGTGGAGGCGACGCACGTCGCGGCCGAGCGACTGCAGCTTCTTCTCGGCGAGCTTGACCTCGTCGGCGAGCGCGTGCGGGCCGTCTTTGGTCGAGACGTAGGAGAGCATCTCCGCGAAAGGCGCCCAGCGCTCGTCGGTGATATCGCCCTTGCCGAACTCCTCGCACGCCTCGCGCGCGAAGGCGACGAAGTCTTCGTCGGAGATCTCCTCGAGCGAGGTGCCGACGATCTGAGCGTCCATCATCAGCCCGGCCTCATGCAGCCTGAGCAGGCCGGGGAGGAGCTTTCGGCGCGCCAGATCTCCCGTCGCACCGAAGAGAACGATGACGTGAGGGAGGGCCTTGTCGTCGATGGTCGCCATGATGTGTTCCACGGTAGTCCTCGTTTTATGAACGATCCAATAGACGCGAGGAAGCAGTCACAACGTGTCGCTGTCTTTTCACCCAACTGATCATCTGCCGAGTGCTTGACGCAGCCGCTCCGCCTTCCACCCTGCCTCGGCGGCCTCCTCGTCGACGTCGGATCTGACGGTGATGCCGCCGCCGGTGCCGATCTGCCAGGTGGTGGTGTCGTGGGTCGTGAGCGTGCGGATGACGACGCCCAGGTCGGCCGGACCGTCGCCCGAGATCCACCCGAAGGCACCGGCGTACGCAGCCCTGGGCCCACCCAGCTCACGCTCTGCCCGCTCGATGACCTCCATCGTGCGCAGCTTCGGCGCTCCGGTCATCGAGCCGGCCGGGAAGAGCCTGCGCAGCGCCTCGACCGTGGAGATCTCGTCGCGCAGGTGCCCTCTGACGGTGCTGACCAGCTGGTGCACGCTCGGATAGGACTCGACCTGCATCAGCGCCGGCACCTCCACGGTGCCGGGCTCGCAGGCCATCGCCAGGTCGTTGCGGAGCAGATCGGTGATCATCAGGTTCTCGCTGCGCAGCTTGGGGTCGGTGCGCAGCAGCTCGGCGTTGGCGGCGTCCTCCTGCGCCGTGGCGCCTCGTGGGGTCGTGCCCTTGATCGGCCTGGTCTCGATCGTGCGATCCTCGTCGATGAGGGCGTACCGCTCGGGGCTCGAGCTCAGCAGCCACGCCCGGTGATCCTCGACGTCGTGCTGGAGGAACCCTGCGTACGGGGCGGGGTTGATGCTCCGCAGCCGCAGGTAGGTCTCGACCGGGTCGGCGGGCGCCTCGACGGCGGTGCGGTAGGTCAGGTTCGCCTCGTAGGTGTCGCCGGCGTGAAGTGCTTCCTGGACCTGGTCGAAGGCGGCGCGGTAGGCGGGCGACGTGGGATACCCGGTCGACCGGGTATCCCTGGACTGGGCGGGCACTGAAACACCCGTCAAGTCCACGAAGTGCCCGTCAGGCTCGTGATCGATGACCGTCAGGTGAGACGGGCGCAGCCAGATCGCGTCCGGAACGTCCTCCGACGGCGTCGCCGGCAGGTCCGTACGGCAGGCGTAGCCGAGATACCCGAACCACTGCTCCCCAGGTCCGACCTCGCGCTCGAGCACCTCCCAGATGTCGTCACCGACCACCTCGGACCTGCCACCGGAGTGGCGCAGCACCTCGCGGCGCGCGGCCGAGTAGGTCAGCGAGACGTCGTCGTCCTCCAGCCAGCCGACCAGCGACCGGGCCCCCGACCACTTCCGTGCACCACCGCCGTCGAGCCAGACGCAGCGCGGATGCGCCGCTGCCACCTCGGCAAAGAGGTCCTCGACGCTCACGGCCGCCCCAAGAAGTTGGCGACCATCGCCGCGCCCTGCTCGGAGAGCACCGACTCGGGATGGAACTGGACACCTTCGAGCGGCAGCTCCCGGTGACGTACGCCCATCACGACCCCGTCGTCGGAGCGTGCCGTCACCTCCAGCACCTCGGGCACGGAGACCGCCGCGAGCGAGTGGTAGCGCACCGCCTCGAACGGCGACGGGAGGCCGGCGAAGACCCCGCGGCCGTCGTGGGCGACCCGCGCGACCTCGCCGTGGGCGGGCTCGATCCGGTCGACGACGCCGCCGAACGTGGTCACCAGGCCCTGCATGCCGAGACAGACGCCGAGCACCGGGCGGCCGGCCGCGAGCAGCAGCTCGCGTCCGACCGCGAAGTCGGCCGGATCAGCAGGGTGGCCGGGGCCGGGCGAGAGCACGACATGGGTGTAGGTCGCCAGGTCGCCGAGCTTCACCTCGTCGTGCTCGACGACATCCGGCATCACCCCGCTGACCTGGGCAATCATGTGAACGAGGCTCCACACGTAGGAGTCGTGGTGGTCGACCACGACGACCCTCACCATCGGGTCAGCATCACTGGGCCGGCATCACTGGGCCAGCAGGTCGCTGACGACGTCGTGGATGAGGTCGTAGCCGCGCTCGGTGAGGACGGACTCGGCGTGGAACTGGATGCCGGCATAGTGCGGCCCGGAGATGGCATGGATGTCTCCGGTCTCGGGATCGGCATCCACCGACACATCCGCGGGCAGCTCGGCCGACCCGGCCCGACCCACGAAGGTGTTGTAGAACCCGACGCGCTCGCGCCGCGGCCGGCCGCCGAACCCGACGCCCACCCGGGTCTGGGTGCCCTGGAAGACGATGTCCTTGTAGTGCAGCCCGATGCCGAGCTGGTGGCACAGCGCCTGATGGCCGAGACAGACCGCCAGGAACGGCTGACCGGTCTCGAGCAGCGAGGCGACGGCGGCGCGCAGCTTGGCCATCTTCGGGTCGGCGTCGTCGCGGGGGTCGCCGGGCCCGGGACCGACGATGACCAGATCGGCGCCGTCGAAGGAACCGGCCCGATAGTCCTCGTGGCGCACCACCGACGAAGTCATCCCGAGCACCCGGAGGAGGTGGCGCAGCATGCGCACGAAATCGTCCTCGCCGTCGAGGATCACCGCGTGCTTGCCGGCCAGGTGGGCGGCCGGCTCCTCGTCACCCTGGTCGGTGAGCCAGAAGGACGACAGCCGGCGGTTGCGGGCGGCGAGGGTCAGCAGCAGGTCCTCGTCGTTGACCAGCTCGGAGACGTCCTGCGCCAGCGCGGGCGCGGCCGGCACGAGGCCGAAGGCGGACAGGATCCCGCCGGCCTTGGCGTGGGTCTCGGCGACCTCGTAGTCGGGGTCGGAGTCGCGCACCAGCGTCGCCCCCGCGCTCACCTTCAGCCGGCCGTCGACCGACACGTCGGCCGTGCGGATCACGATCGGGCTGTCGACGGTCGGGGCGCCGGACTCGTCGCGGCCGAGCAGCGCGAGCGCGGCCCCGTAGTAGCCACGGCCCTCCGGCTCGTACTTCTTGATCAGCCGGCACGCGTTCTCCACCGGCGATCCGGTGACGGTCGCGGCGTACATCGTGTCGCGCAGGATCTCGCGCGGGTCGCGCTCGCTGCGGCCGGCTAGGAGGTATTCGGTGTGGATCAGCCGCGACATCGGCTTCAGGAACGGACCGAGCACCTGGCCGCCCTGGTCGCAGATGTCGCACATCATCTTGAGCTCCTCGTCGACCACCATGAAGAGCTCGTAGACCTCCTTGCGATCCTTCAGGAAGTCGGTCAGCCGGCCCTTGAGGTCGTGGGCGATCTTCTCCGGGCTGCCCTCGAGATCACGCGGCAGCCGGAAGGTGCCGGAGATCGGGTTCATGCGGACGTCGCCACCGTGGACGCTCACGTGCCGCTCCGGGCTCGCGCCGATCAGGTAGCGGTCGCCGGTGAAGAAGCAGTAGGTCCAGTACGCCCCGCGCTCACGCTCCAAGAGCCGGCGCAGGATGGTGAGCGCGCGCTCGTGGTTCCAGTCGGCGACCTGAGCCCGGTAGTGGCGCCCGATGACGAAGTTGGCGCCCTCGCCCTGGCCGATCTCGTCCTCGATGACGGTCTTGACCAGCTGGGCGTACGTGTCGTCGTCGATCTCGAACCCACCACGATCGATGAACTCCACCGGCACGTCGGGCAGCGCCTCGAGCACCTCGGCGACCGAGAACTCCCACTCGCGCTCCACGTCGACGACCACCAGCGGCGCGCCGTCGTCGTGAGCCTCGAACCCCCGCTCGCTGACCTGCCGGAACGGCACCGCGAGCAGCCGATCGGCCACCTTCCCCGGCTCCGGCACACCCTCCTCGAGAGGCACGTCGAGCAGCGACTCGACCTCCGTGCGCGTGCCCGCCAGGACACCGACCGTGTCGCGATCACCGGCCCGCGACGAGCGCCGGATGATCGCCCACGCCTCGTGCCCCGTGATCTCCTCGATCGCGGTCCTGGCAGGCGTCTGGGTCGTCATGAGAGGAGCCTAATCCGCGCTCTCGCGCGAGACGCATTCGATTCGGATGGTGAGCGTGGCCGACGCCCCCTATCGCCGAGTCGGCGCGTTCTAACGAGCCGACTCGAGCTCAGATCCGGTCAGAACGAGCCGACTCGGCGGTTGATTTGGTCAGAACGAGCCGACTCGACCTTTATGGGTCAGGAGACGGTGGTGAGGAGCTGGGTGGCGCGGGTGAGGACGACGTAGAGGGTGGCGCGGCCGGTGGCGGACTCGCGCTCGATCTCGTCGGGGCTGACGACGATGATGCCGTCGAACTCGAGGCCCTTGGTGTCGAGGCCGGTGAGCACGACGATGCGGTCCTCGCCGGAGGGCACCGAGGTCGGGTCGGCGGCGGACGCGGCGGCCGAGGGGGCGTCGGTGGCGAACTCGGTCCATGACGCCAGCCACGAGTTCACCTCGGAGCGCCGGGCGACGGGCACCACGATGCCGACGGTGCCGCCGACCTGGGCGGCGATGTCACCGACGGCCTCGCGGGTGGTCTTCTCCAGGTCGACCGAGTGCTCGATGACCTGCGGCTCGACGCCCGTGGAGCGCACCGCGGTCGGCAGGTCGGCGTCGAGGCCGACCCGCTCGGCGTACGCGGCGGCGAAGGCGTAGATCTCGGCCGAGTTGCGGTAGTTCGTCGAGAGGTGGAAGGAGTGGACCGGCTTGCCCTTGAGCGCCTCGGCGCGCGCGGCTTCGGCCTCCTCGGCCACCGGCCACGACGACTGGGCCGGGTCGCCGACGATGGTCCACGACGCCGTACGTCCACGGCGACCGACCATGCGCCACTGCATCGGGGTGAGGTCCTGGGCCTCGTCGATGAGGATGTGGGCGAACGGGTCGTCGTCGATGCGGTAGGTCGGCGGACGCCAACCACGGCCGGAGGAGAACTCGCGGTCGGAGGCCGTCATCAGCTCGGCGATGTCGATGCCGCTGTGGTCGGCGTCGCGCTCGTCGGCGGCCTGCTCGGCCACGTCGCCGATCGCATAACGGAGCTCGTCGAGAAGCGGGATGTCCTCGATGGCCAGGTCGGCGTCGCTCAGCCCGCGCCCGGACCACGACTTGAGGAGCAGCTGCTGCTCGTCGTAGGTCAGGATGCCTTCGGAGACTCGGGCGAGGAAGTCGGCCTCGCGGAGCCAGCCGAGCACGTCGCGGGCACCGAGCGGCGGCCACCACTCGGCGGCGAACTCGAGGAAGGCCGGGTTGTCGAGCATCTCGTCGTCGAAGACCTCGCGCCCGCGCTCGCGGCCACGGTCGCCACGCACCTGGCGCCAGAGCATGTCGAGGAGCAGCTGCGGCACGCGGCGCAGCTGCTGGTTGCGACGGCCCTGGCTCATCAGCTGACGTCGCAGCTCGCCGAGTCGCTTCGGCTCCAGCCGGAGCGAGTCGTCGCGGTAGAAGACCTTGAACTCGCGCGGCGAGCCCGGCGCCTGCTGGCGGGCGGCACGGCGCAGCACCTCGGCCATCCGCGAGGATCCCTTGACGTCGGCGACGGCCGAGTCGTTGTGCCAGGTGGCGCGTACGCCGTCGACGACCTCACCCAGCGACCGCAGCGCCACCGCGGTCTCACCGAGGGAGGGCAGCACGCGCTCGATGTAGCGCATGAAGACGCCCGAGGGTCCGACGATGAGGACGCCTCCGGACTCGTAGCGGCGACGCTCGGTGTAGAGCAGGTAGGCGGCGCGGTGCAGAGCGACCACGGTCTTGCCGACGCCGGGTCCGCCGGAGATGGCCGTGACGCCCTTGCCGGGCGCGCGGATGGCCTTGTCCTGCTCGGCCTGGATGGTGGCGACGATGGAGTGCATCGTCCGGTCGCGCGCGCGGCTCAGCTGGGCCATCAGCGCACCTTCGCCGACGATCGGCAGGTCGGCTCCGGTGCGTTCGAGGGTCTCGGCGTCGAGCAGCTCGTCTTCGACACCGATGACGCTCTTGCCCACGGAGCGGAGCACTCGACGCCTGATCACGGACCGTGGCTCGACCGCGGTGGCCTGGTAGAACACGGCGGCCGCCGGCGCGCGCCAGTCGATCAGCAGCGAGTCGCGCTCGGCGTCGCGCAACCCGATCCTGCCGACATAGCGGGGCTTGTCGTCGACGTCGGGGTCGAGGTCGAGGCGCCCGAAGATCAGCCCCTCGTGGGCAGCGTCGAGCTGCGCGATGCGCCGTGCGGCCTGGAAGGCGAACGCGTCGCGCTCGACCAGGCCACCTTCGTGACCCAGCCGTCCGCGGTCGCGGCCCTCGTCGGCCAGCTCCTGCGCCGCACGCGCAGATTCGCTCAGCTGGAGGTAGACACGATCTACGAACTCTTGCTCCGATGCGATCTCGCGCTCGGCCAGCTCGTCATTCAACTGGACTTTCCCCCGTCAAGAATGATCCGACCCGCCGCGCGCCCCCCATGGCGCACGGCAAGGAGGCAACTCTACCCCCGACGTGGGTATGCCCGTGACTCAGGCGACTGTGACGTCTAGCGCTTCCGGCTGAGGAACGCGGTCATCGCCTCGCGGGCTTCGTCGGACCCGAAGAGCCGGGCCGAGAGCTGCGCCATCTCCTCGCCACCGGCGTCGATGTGGTCGACCAGCCCGCGCACCATCAGCCGCTTGGTCTCGCGCAGGCCCTGGGGTGAGCCCTCGAGCAGCGAGGACGTGATGGCGCCGACCTCGTCGTCGAGCGCGTCAGCGGGCACGGCAGCGGTCAGGATGCCGATCCGGGCGGCCTCCGCGGCGTCGAACTTCTCCCCGGTAAGGAAGTAGCGCGACGCGGCGCGGGCGTCGATACGCGGCAGGATCGAGAGCGAGATCGCGGCGGGGGCGAGCCCGAGCCGCACCTCGGTGAGCGCGAACGAGACCGAGTCGGCGGCGATCGCGATGTCGGCAGCAGCCACCAGCCCGAGGCCGCCCGCACGCACTGGGCCCTGCACCTTGGCCACCACCGGCTTGGTCAGGGCCACGATGGTGCGCTGGAGACGTACGATCCCGCGGGTGCCCTCCTCCATGGAGACCGTCGCGGCCTCGGTGAGGTCGGCACCGGAGCAGAAGACGGTGCCGGTAGCCGCGAGCACGACCGCCTTGACCGAGGAGTCTTTGTCGGCCGCGTGGAGAGCGTCGAACAGCTGCGTGACCAGCCGGCTCGAGAGCGCGTTGCGGTTGTGGGGCGAGTCGAGGGTGATGGTGGCGACGCCATCGGCGACCTGAAGATGTACGAGCTCGGCCGGCGTCTGGGGGGACTCAGTCATGGGGAAGACCATACGGTGCTTGACTGGACGTGTGGACCCCGTCCTCGACGCATTCTCCGCCGTGCCCCGGGAGGGCTTCCTCCCACCCGGGGAGCGTGGGTTCGCACGCTTCGACGAGCCGCTGCCCATCAGCCACGGACAGACCAACTCGCAGCCGCGGACGGTCGCCGACATGCTCCACCTCCTCGACGTCACCCCGGGCGACACGGTGCTCGACGTCGGCTCCGGGTCGGGCTGGACCACAGCGCTGCTCGCCCACCTCACCGGCCCGGAGGGCAGCGTGGTCGGGGTCGAGCTGGAGCCTGACCTCGTCGAGTTCGGTCGCCGCAACCTGGCGGCGACCGGTCAGGCGTGGTCGCGCATCGAGCAGGCGGAGCCCGGCGTGCTCGGATGGCCTCGGGAGGCTGCGTACGACCGGATCCTCGTCTCCGCCGAGGCCGAGGCGATGCCGAGCGAGCTGGTGGCGCAGCTCGCCGCACCCGGACGGATGGTCCTGCCGGTCGCTGGGCTGATGACCCTGGTCGAACGTTCCGCGACCGGGAAGACACGGCTCAGCGAGCACGGGTGGTATCGGTTCGTGCCGCTGCGACCGAGCTAGGCGCCCGTACGACGCGAGCCGCTGCGGCCCTCGTCCTCGTCGGGATGCGGCACCGAGCGCAGCTGCCCCGGCGGCACTGGGGGCGGGGGCTTGGTCGGCGCCAACGGCCGGCTGAACTCGTCGCGGCGCCGGATGCGACGCGCGGTCTTCTTCAGCCACGACGGGTCCATCACGATCTCGTGGGTGTTGCCGTCGCGGCCGTCGAAGCTGACCGCCACCGTCTCGAATCCCTTGTGACGTTGCATGAGTGCATAGCTGGCGTAGGCCCGGCGGTCGGCCTCGGTCAGGTCGACGTCGTCGGTGAAGAGGGTCAGCAGCGCACGCGGCCACAGCCGACGGGAGGAGACGACGTTGACCTCGATCGAGATCACCACCATCAGCGCGGCGATGTAGAGGAAACCGACCAGCCCCAGGACCAGCGCGAAGGTCTGGTTCATGCCTCGGGTCGCGCCCAGCACGTGCTGGACGAACTCGGCGCCGAAGTACTGCAGCACCTGCCACAGGAGCGCGAACGTGAGCGCGCCGGGCAGGGCGTGAGCGAGCGAGTGGTCACGGGTGGTCGCCATCCGGAACACCACGCAGAGCATGCCGGTGACGATCACGACGGTGCCGAGGATGACCAGCCAGTAGCCGATGTCGACCGCCTTGAACCCGAAGAACTCGGTGTGGCTCAGCACCAGAGAAAGGGTGGACACGCTGATGATGGCCAGGCCACCGACCGCGAGCATGAACAGCGACCGCACCCGTAGCAGGATCGGGTTGGGGCGGCTGTTGCGCGGCACCGACCAGGCGGTGTTGACCGCGTTCTGCAGGGCGAGCCCGAGGCCCAGCGCACCGTAGAGCGCAGCCACACCACCGACGACGATCGCGCTGGTCGATCCCGTCAGCTCCTTGCGCCCGAGCTGGTCCCCGATGATCGGAAACTGCGCCAGCGCGGTGTTGAGCACGGTCTCCTGCAGCCTCGGGTTGCCCTCGAGCACGAACCCGAGGATCGAGGAGGCGAGCAGCAGGATCGGGAAGATCGCGACGAAGGCGTAGTAGGTGATGATCGCGGCGAGGTTGTTGCCCTGGTCCTCGTAGAACTTGTAGAGCACCGCGATCGGGAACGCCGCCGGCGAGAACCGGCGCTGCGCCCGGTCGATTGCCCTCGCCGCTTCAGCCATAGGCGTCAGGCTACGCCTGCCCCACCCGGTAGATTGAAGTTCGGCCAGGTCAGCAGGACCGCGATCTCGAGGAGATGACCCACCAGATGTCGAACTTCGGCCCTCCGGCCGGCCCACCCCCAGGCATGCCTCCCGGGCCTCCGCCCGGCTCTCCTCCCGGCCCTCCCCCCGGCACGCCGCCGTGGCAGCAGCAGGCGTACGCCCCGACGGGGCCGGCGCTGGCCCACTGGGGTCTCCGGGCCGGCGGTGCGCTCATCGACGCGGCCCTGCTGCTGCCGTTCTACCTGGTCGCAGGCGTGGGCGGCGGGCTGGCGCAGGAGTCCGGCTTCTTCGTCACCGCCTTCGGTCTGCTGGTCACCCTGGTCGGCTGGGTCGGGGTCGTCGCCTTCGCGGTCTGGAACTACCTGATCAAGCAGGGGCGCACCGGCCGCACGATCGGCAAGCGCGTCGTCGGCATCAAGCTGGTGCCCAAGGACGCCGCCGCGACGGTCGACGGCAGGACCGACGGCACCGTCGGCGTGCCGGTCACGCTGCTGCGCCAGGTGCTCCATGTGCTCGACGGATTCTGCATGGTCGGCTACCTGTGGCCGCTGTGGGACGAGAAGCGGCAGACCTTCGCCGACAAGCTCGTCGGAACGCTGGTCGTCGAAGCGAAGTCGTAAGGGCTAGGCGTGTGCGCCGACATTCGGGTCGGATTGTGGCCATACTCGCGGCAACAACCTCGGTAACGTAAAAGTTTGACGCTGAAAGCGAGTAGAACCCAGATGTCCAACTACGGACCTCCTCCCGGCGCCCCGCAGGATCCCTCCGGCCAGCAGCCCATGCCTCCGCCTCCTCCGCCCGGTTACGGCACCCCGCCGGCCGGTTACGGCACCCCGCCGGCCGGCTACGGCGCCGCACCCGGCGGCTATGGCGCGGCAGCGACCCCGCCGCTCGCCCACTGGGGCATGCGCCTGGGCGCCTGGCTGCTCGACTACCTGCTGATCATGGTCTCCGGCATCGTCTACTGGATCGGCTACGGGATCCTGATCGCCTCCGGCAGCACCAGCAGCGAGTACGACCCGGCGACCGGCAGCTACAGCTACGAGGACCCCAACACCGGCCTGGTCGTCGTCGGAGTCATCCTGAGCCTTGTCGGCGCGCTGATCATGCTCGCCTTCGCCTTCTGGAACTGGGGCTGGAAGCAGGGCAAGACCGGTTACACCATCGGCAAGGGCGTGCTCGGCATCAAGGTCGTCAAGGAGGCCGACGGCCAGGTGCTCGGGCTCTGGCTCTCGATCGGTCGCCAGTTCGTCCACATCGTCGACTCGCTGGCCTGCTACATCGGCTGGCTCTGGCCGCTGTGGGACGCGAAGCGCCAGACCTTCGCCGACAAGATCCTCAGCACGATCGTGATCGTGGAGCCGAAGCAGAAGTAGCACCCGTCGGTCGAGCCGCCGGAGCCGCTAGGCGGAGGCGTGTCGAGACCAACACAGTCGCTTGATGTGTTGGTCTCGACACGCTCGCTGGCGCTCGCGGCTCGACCAGCGTGCTCAGTAGGACTTGGGCAGCCCCAGGGTGTGCATCGCGATGTAGTTGAGGATCATCTCGCGGCTGACCGGCGCGATCCGGCCCAGGCGAGCCGCGACCAGCTGGTTGGCCAGGCCGTACTCGACGGTCAGACCGTTGCCGCCGTGGGTGTGGACGGCGGCGTCGGTGGCGTTGCAGGCGATCTCGCCCGCGGCGTACTTGGCCATGTTGGCGTACTCCCCGGCACCAGCGTCGTCACCGGCGTCGTAGAGGGCGGCGGCCTTCTGCCACAGCAGGCGGGCCTGCTCGAGCTCGATCTTCACCTTCGCGAGCGGGTGCGCGATCCCCTGGTGGGAGCCGATCGGGGCGTCCTTCCAGACCGAGCGGGTGCCGGCGTACTCGACGGCCTTCTCGAGCGCGTAGCGCGCCGTGCCGCAAGAGAGCGCCGCGCCCATGATCCGCTCGGGGTTGAGGCCGGCGAAGAGCTGCCAGATGCCGCCGTCCTCGTCGCCGACCAGGGCGTCGGCGGGGAGGCGTACGTCGTCGATGAAGAGGGTGAACTGCTTCTCCGGCGCCTCCCAGGCCATCGGGATGACCTGCTTCTCGAAGCCCGGCGCGTCGGTCGGGACGACGAAGAGCGCGGGCTTGAGCTTGCCGGTCTTGGCATCCTCCGTGCGGGCCACGATGAGCACCGCGTCGGCCTCGTCGACACCGGAGATGAAGGTCTTCTGGCCGCTCAGCACCCACTCGTCGCCGTCACGCTTGGCCGTGGTGGTGATCTTGTGGGAGTTGGAGCCGGCGTCGGCCTCGGTGATGCCGAACGCCATGAGCAGCGAGCCGTCGGCGATCGACGGGAGCCAGCGCTTCTTCTGCTCCTCGGTGCCGCAGCGGCCGATGATCGAGCCGCAGATCGCGGGGCTGACGACCATCATCAGCAGCGGAGCCCCGGTGGAGGAGGCTTCCTCGAGCACGGCGGCCAGGTCGCCCATGCCGCCGCCACCGCCGCCGTACTCCTCGGCGATGTTGACGCCGAGGAAGCCGTGACGGCCCATCTCGAGCCACATCTCGGTCATCTTGCCGCCTTCGCGGGCCTGCTTGGCGACGAAGTCGTGGCCATACTTCCCGGCCAGCTTCGAGACCGCCTCGCGCAGCGCGATCCGCTCCTCGGGCTCGGTGAATGCGTTCGACGCTGTTGCAGTCATGCTGTCTCCTCCTCGACGACGGCCAGCACCTCGCCGGCAGCGACCTGGGTTCCTGGTGTGACGTTGATCTGGGTGAGTACGCCGTCAGTCGGCGCGGTCACGGTGTGCTGCATCTTCATCGCCTCCAGCACGATCAGCTTCTGACCTGCGGTGACGCGCTCGTCGCGCTCCGCGTGGACGGAGACGACGCTGCCCGGCATCGGCGCCAGCAGGCTGCCCTCGGCGACCTGGTCGGCAGGGTCGACGAACCGCGGTCGCTTCCGCAGCGCGGTGTGCCCCGAGGCGGAGTCGACGTCGACACGGTCGCCGTCGACCGAGATCTCGTAGGCGGTCCGCAGACCGTCCTTCTCGAGAACGACCCGGCTCTGACCTGCGGCGATGACCTCCGCACCGTCGATCCGGTAGCCGTCGCGGGTGCCGTGCCACTCGACGGTGATCTCGTCCTCGCCGTCCTCGAACACCGTGCGCTGCGGCTGGTTGGTGACGTTGCGCCAGGCGACCGGGACGCCGGGGCGACGGGTCCGTTCGGCCAGTGCGATCGCGGCGGCGACAGGTGCACCGGGGTCCTCCGCCGGGCGAACGAACTTTCGTCCGTCCAGCAGAGAGGTGGTGACCTCTCCGGTGCGGAACGCCTCCGATCCGAGCAGCTCGACCAGCTGCTCGCGGTTGGTCACCAGACCGTGGATCTTGGCCGTACGCAGCACCCCGACCAGTCGTCGGATCGCCGCCTGCCGGCTCGGAGCGTGCACGATCACCTTCGCCAGCATCGCGTCGTAGAACGTGCTGACCTCGGAGCCCGAGGCGTAACCGGCGTCGATCCTGACATCGCCGGAGAACTCGAGTCGGCGCAGCGTCCCCGACTGCGGCTGGTAGTCGGCTGACGGATCCTCGGCGTAGAGCCGCACCTCGATCGCATGGCCGGCTGTGTTGGCCTCGACACCAACACCTCCGCCTTCCGCGACCGCGATCTGCAGCTCGACCAGATCCACACCGTGCACCAGCTCGGTGACCGGGTGCTCGACCTGCAGGCGTGTGTTCATCTCCAGGAACCAGAACCGCTCGGTGGCCGCGTCGTAGAGGAACTCCACGGTGCCGGCACCGCGGTAGTCGATCGCCGCCGCGGCGTTGCGGGCCGCCTCGTGCAGCGCAGACCGGACCGCATCGGGCAGCAGCGGAGCCGGTGCCTCCTCGATGACCTTCTGGTGGCGCCGCTGCAGCGAGCAGTCGCGCTCACCGAAGACGGCGACGTTGCCGGCGCCGTCACCGACGACCTGCACCTCGACGTGACGGCCGGCCTCGACGTACGGCTCGACGAAGACGGTGCCGTCGCCGAACGCCGACGCGGCCTCCGCCTCGGCGGTGGCGACCTCCGCGGCGAGCGCGTCCAGCGAGCGGACGATGCGCATGCCGCGGCCACCGCCGCCCGCGGACGCCTTGACCAGCAGCGGCAGGTCGGACTCGGCCGGGGAGGCCGGCGCCTCGAGCACCGGGACCCCGGCGGTGGCCATGATCTTCTTGGCCTCGATCTTCGAGCCCATCTTCTCGATCGATGCAGGGGAGGGCCCGATCCAGACCAGACCGGCCGCCTCGACCGCACGGGCGAAGTCGGCGTTCTCCGAGAGGAACCCGTAGCCCGGGTGGATCGCGTCGGCGCCGGCCACCTTGGCCGCCTCGATGACGAGGTCGGCACGGAGGTAGGTCTCCGCCGGGGTGTTGCCGGGGAGGCGTACGGCATGGTCGGCCTCCGCCACGAAGGGCAGGCCCGCGTCGGCGTCGGAGTGGACCGCGACGGTGCCGATCCCGAGGTTGCGGGCGGTGCGGAAGACGCGCGAGGCGATCTCGGCGCGGTTGGCGACAAGAATTCGATTGATCATGGGCACTTCCTTTCGCTGGTCGAGCCGCCGGAGCCGCTAGGCGGAGGCGTGTCGAGACCAACACAGTTCTGATCGAGCACGGCAGGGGACCGTGTTGGTCTCGACACGCTCGCTAGCGCTCGCGGCTCGACCGACGGTGGCTGGTCACATGCGGAAGACGCCAAAGTTCATCGCCCCCTCGATCTCCGTCGTCGCGATGGCGGAGAGGCACAGCCCGAGCACGGTGCGGGTGTCGCGCGGGTCGATGACCCCGTCGTCGTAGCCGAGGCCGGAGAGGAACATCGGCAGCGACTGCTCCTCGATCATCCCCTCGACCATCTCCTTGACGCCCTTGAACCCGTCGGCGTCGAAGACCTCGCCCTTCTTCTCCGCCGACTCGCGGGCGACGATCTCCATCACGCCGGCGAGCTGTTGCGGGCCCATGACGGCCGACTTGGCCGACGGCCAGGTGAAGAGGAAGCGCGGGTCGTACGCCCGGCCGTTCATGCCGTAGTTGCCGGCGCCGTAGGAGGCGCCCATGATCACGGTCAGGTGCGGCACCGTGGAGTTGGAGACCGCGTTGATCATCAGGGCGCCGTGCTTGATGATGCCGCCCTGCTCGTACTCCGCGCCGACCATGTAGCCGGTGGTGTTGTGCAGGAAGAGCAGCGGCGTGTCCTTCTGGTTGGCGAGCTGGATGAACTGCGCCGCCTTCTGCGCCTCCTCCGACATGAGCACCCCGCGCGCGTTGGCGAGGATGCCGATCTCGTAGCCGTGCAGCCGCGCCCAGCCGACGCAGAGGCTCGAACCGTAGAGCGGCTTGAACTCGTCGAACGACTGGCCGTTGTCGGCGCCCGGCCCGTCGACGATCCGCAGGATCGCCTCGCGCGGGTCGAACGGCTCCTTGAGGTCGGTCGGGATCAGGTCGAGCAGGCCGTCGGGGTCGAGTTCGGGCTCGTAGATCTCCTTGGGGAGCGGGCCACGCTTGCGCCAGTTGAGCCGGGCGACGACACGGCGCGCCTGGCGGATGGCGTCGTGCTCGTCGACGGCGAGGAAGTCGGAGGAGCCGGAGATGCGCGAGTGCATCTCGGCACCACCCAGGGACTCGTCGTCGGTGTCCTCACCGGTGGCCATCTTCACCAGCGGCGGGCCGGCCAGGAAGACCTTCGCACCCTCCTTGACCATGATCACGTAGTCGCTCATGCCGGGGACGTACGCACCACCGGCCGTGGAGTTGCCGAAGACCACCGAGACGGTCGGCTGCTTGCGGGCCGATGACCTGGTCAGGTCGCGGAAGCCCTTGCCGCCCGGGATGAAGATGTCCTTCTGGGTGGGCAGGTCGGCGCCGCCGGACTCGGTCAGGTTGATCGTCGGGAGGCCGTTCTTCTCGGCGATCTCGGCGGCCCGGAAGGAGCGCTTGAGGGAGTAGGGGTTGAGCGCGCCACCCTTCACCGTCGGATCGTTGGCGACGATCATGCACTCGACGCCCTCGACGACACCGATTCCGGTGATGATCGAGCCGCCGACCGGGAAGTCGCTGCCCCAGCCGATCAGCGGCTGGGTCTCCAGGAACGGGCTGCCCTCGTCGAGCAGCAGCTCGATCCGCTCGCGGGCGAGCAGCTTGCCGCGGGCCTTGTGGCGCTTGACGTACTTCTCGCCGCCGCCGGCCGCCGCCTTGGCATGCTCGGCGTCCAGCGCCTCGATCTTCTCGACGAGGGCCTCTCTGTTGCCGCTCATCCTGTGTATCCCAACAGCTTGGCCGCCAGATCCGTCATCACTTCGGTGGCTCCTCCTCCGATCGGCAGGATCCGGGCGTCGCGGTAGTGCCGCTCCACCTCGGTCCCGTGCATGTATCCCGTCCCGCCGTGAAGCTGGACGGCCTGGTCGACGACCCAGCTGCAGGCCTCGACCGCTGTCTGTTTGGCCAGCGCCGCCTCGGCGATCGTGGCCGGGTTCGACCCCTCGCGGTCGTAGCGTGCGACCACGGCCTGGGTGTAGGCCTTGGCGACCTCGACCTGGCGGTGCATCTCGACGAGCTTGTGGCGTACGACCTGGCGCTTGATCAGCGGCTCACCGAACGTCTGCCGCTGGCGCGCGTAGTCGGCGGTGAGCGCCAGGCAGCGGGCGGCGGTGCCGTAACCCTGCACGGCCAGCGCGATCCGCTCGGTCACGAACGCCTCGGCGATGTAGACGAACCCCGCGTTCTCCTCGCCGACGAGGTTGGCGGCCGGGACGCGTACGTCCTCGAAGGCGAGCTCCGCGGTGTCGGAGCACTTCCAGCCCATCTTCTCGAGCTTGCGGGTGACCGTGAAGCCAGGCGTGTCCTTGTCGATCACGAGCAGGCTGATCCCGCCGGCCCCCGGGCCACCGGTGCGGACCGCGGTGGTGACGAAGTCGGCACGCACCCCGCTGGTGATGAACGTCTTGGCGCCGTTGACGACGAGCTCGTCGCCGTCGCGCACCGCGGTGGTGCGCAGGTGGGCGACGTCGGAGCCGCCGTCGGGCTCGGTGATCGCGAGACTTCCGATCTTCTCGCCAGCCAGGGTCGGCTTCACGTAGGTGTCGATGAGGTGGTGCGAGCCGTGCTTGGCGATGTGCGGCAGCGCGATGCCGTGGGTGAACAGGCCTGCGAGGAGACCGGAGGAGGCACCTTCCGACATCATCCCCTCGGTCATCGCGACCGTCTCCGCGAGGCCACCGCCCTCGCCGCCGACCTCCTCGGGAAACCCGATCCCGAGCAAGCCCTGCTTGCCGGCGGCCTGATGCAGCTCGCGCGGAATCTCCTGCGCGTCCTCCCAGGTCTGCAGGTCGAGAGCGACGTTGCGGCGGGTGAACTCCGCGCCGAGCTGGAAGAGATCCTCGGCGGTCATCGGGATCCACCCTCGCCGAGCTCGACGGCCTTGAACTCGACCGGGAGAGCGACGAGCCGGCTCCTGGCCCACTCGCCCAGCCCCTTCGCCTGCGGGTCGAACCGGGTCGAGGCGGCCACGCCTTCGCCGAGCAGGTCGTGGATGACGATGTTCACGCCGCGCAGATGCGGCAGCGGGGTGATGTCGATCGCCAGCTCCTCGGCCTCGGGCAGCAGCGCTCGCACCCACTCGGGGGTGACGGTCGCCAGCAGCCACTCGTCCGCCGCGTCTACCTGCCCCTGCGGCACCCACAGCCCCAGGTTGGCGTCACCGCCCTTGTCTCCGGACCGCGCGTAGACGATCTCCCCCAGCTCTCGCCGAGACGTCAGTCCCGCAGGCTGAGGCGTCACTTCTGCAGGTCGAGAGGTCACCTGGTTCGCGTCGGGTGACGTCTCGGCCTGCGTACGTGACTTCTCGGCGGTTCGCGTGCCCACACCCTCGCCGTAGGCGAGGGGCGGCGGGACCTCATGGGTCGAGCCGTCGGGGAGGTGAACCGTCTCCACAGCGCGGTCGCGCCCGACGTACGCCGCCTTGTAGATCCCGAACGGAGACGGCCGTCCCGGGGGTGCGGTGACGTGGAAGCCCGGGTAAGAGGCGAGGGCCAGCTCGATGGCCGGCGCGGTCAGGGCGCGCCCGACCGCGTCGGCGTCGGCGGCGCGGGCGGTGAGCCGCAGCAGGCAGGCGGCGCCCTCCTCGGTCGGTGAGTCGGGCGCGGGGATGCGGTAGGTCGACCAGCTGTAGTCGGGTCCGATCGAGAGCTCGGCGTCGAGCTGGTCGCGCAGCCACGCCGACTTGGCGTCGATGTCGGGGCCGGTGAGCACGAACTCGATCGAGTTGCGGTAGCCCCCGACGGAGTTGACCGCGACCTTGAGCTTCTCCGGTGGCGGCGTGCCGGTGACGCCGGAGATCGCGACCCGGTCGATGCCGCTCTCGGCGAGCCGGATCGAGGTGAGGTCGGTGGTGACGTCGGGGCCGAGGTAGCGAGGGCCCTGGATCTCGTAGAGCAGCTGGGCGGTGACGGTGTCGACGGTGACCGCTCCACCGGTCTCGTCCTGCTTGGTGATGACCGAGGAGCCGTCGGCCTCGATCTCGGCGACCGGGAAGCCGAGCGGGCGCGACCTGGCCTGGGGCGACATCGTCATGAACCCGGAGAAGTTGCCGCCGGTGGCCTGGGTGCCGCACTCGATGACGTGGCCGGCGACGACCGCCCCGGCGAGCTCGTCGTAGTCGTCGCGTTTCCAGCCGTGATGCGCGATCGCGGGCCCGACGACGACCGACGCGTCGGTCACCCGGCCGGTCACGACCACGTCGGCCCCTTCCTCGAGAGCGTGCGCGATGCCGAAGGCGCCGAGGTAGGCGTTGGCGGTCAGGGCGTCGGGATGGGAGTCGATACGGCCCTTGAGATCATCGCCGTCCACGTAGGCGACCTTCGCCCCGGTGCCGAGCGCATCGATGGCGGCGGCCAGGCCGGCGGGGTTGAGACCACCGGCGTTGGAGACGATCCTCACCTCCCGCTGAAGCGCGAGGTCGAGACCGTCGGCGAGCTGGCGCAAGAACGTCTTGGCGTAGCCCACCGACGGGTCCTTGAGCTGGTCCCGGCCGAGGATGAGCATCGTCAGCTCGGCCAGGTAGTCACCGGTGAGCACGTCGAGCCGGCCGCCCTCGAGCATCTCCCGCATCGCGGAGAACCGGTCGCCGTAGAAGCCGGAGCAGTTGCCGATCCTGATCACTGCTGTGCTCCCTTCGCTGCGCGCCCGCCGCCGGCGGGGCCGGCGAACGCCTGGGCGATCGAGAGCCACTTCTCGGCATCCGCCCCGGTCGCCTCCAAGGTCGTGTCGTCGCGGTGGAGGCGCTGGGTGACCACCCTCGCGAAGTCGTACGCCGCGCCGCGGACGCTCTGCGCGGCATCCTCCGGCCCCCACTCCCACTGGTCACCGGAAGGAGCGGTGAGCTCGATGCGGAACGGCTCGCTCGGCGGGGTCAGGCCGTGCACGCCGAAGGCGAAGTCACGAGTGCGGGTGCCGATGTGGCACACGTGCTTGATGCGGTCGGTCGGCTCGTACGCCAGCCCGAGCGCCTCGCGCACGTCCAGGCCATGGGCCCAGGTCTCCATGAGCCGCGCGGTCGCCATCGACGCCGGTGACATCGGCGGGCCGAACCAGGGCAGCTTCTGCCCGTCGGGGATCGCGGCGAGCGCCGCGGCCAGCTCGCCGCGTACGCCGTCCCAGTGCTGCAGCAGCTCGGTCGGCGGCATCACGGCGAGCGCCAGCGCGGCCTCGTCGACATATCCTTCGGGGTCCTTGATCGCCTCGTTGACGAGCTCGTCCCAGCCGGTCGAGTCACCCCCGAGCCACTCGGTCGCAGCGAGCGCGGCCTCGTCCGTCCAGGCGAGATGGCCGATCTGGGCGGCGACGTTCCAGCCTTCGGCCGGCGTCGGCTCGTGCCAGCCCGTCTCGCTCAGCCCCGCCACCACCTGGCGCAGCTCGAACCCCTCCATGGAGAGATCTTCGAGAAGTTGGTCCAACAGACTCATTGCAGCTCTCTTTCCAAGACCTCGGCCCAGTGGTCGAGGATCCGTTCGCGTCGGGCGGCGTCGTCGGTGATGATGTCGGCGAGGGCCAGGCCACGCACCAGATCGAGCGTGGCCTGCACGAGCTCGCGCACGCCTGGCTTCGTCTCGTCGACCTCGAGCAGCTCGATCGTGGCCCGGTGCAGCTCGCGGCCGATGCGCTGCTCGAGCGGCCCGACCGCCTCGGCGAGCTGCTCGTCGGTGCGCGCCGCGACCCACAGCTCCAGGGCGGCCGCGAAGACCGGCGAGGTGACCTGCTCCGCGAGCATGGCGAGCACGTGCCGCGTACGCCGCCCGCCGTCGGGAAGCGCACCGGCCGCAGCCTTGAGCGCCACGCCGCGAGCCTCGGTGATGTGCTCGACCGCCGCCACGACCAGGTCGTTCTTGGCCGGGAAGTGGTGCAGCTGCGCCCCACGCGAGACCCCCGCGCGCTGGGAGACGAGCGTGGTGGAGGTGCCGGCGAAACCGCGCTCGGCGAGCAGCTCGACGGTGGCGTCGAGCAGTCGGGTGCGCATCGCGCGGGTGCGTGCCTCTTGCGGGACGCGGGTTGCCTGACTCACAGACAGGCACTCTGCCGTGCCAGAAACAAACAGTCAACCCTGACTTTATATTCGTGAGACGGCCTGCGTCAGGCGGAAGCCAAACGTCCGGAACCGGGCCTAGCGTCGGTTTCATGGCTATCGCACGCAACCCACAGTTCGCCATCGACTGCCCCGACGTCACCGCCCTCTCGGCCTTTTACGCCGAGCTCCTCGGCTGGGAGGTGAAGGTCGACAACGACGACCCGGACGACGCCTGGGCCGACATCAGGGGCGAGGGAGGAAGCATCGCGTTCCAGCAGGTCAGCGACTTCAAGGCACCCACCTGGCCCTCCCAGGACACTCCCCAGCAGATCCACCTCGACGTCGACGTCGACGACCTCGACGAGGGCGAGAAGCAGGTGCTCGCCCTCGGTGCCACCAAGGCCGACCACCAGCCCGGCACCACCTTCCGGGTGTTCCTCGACCCCGCCGGCCACCCCTTCTGCCTCTGCCAGGCCTGAACCATCCCTCCGCCGAGAGGTCACTCGTGCAGGTCGAGAGGTCACTCGTGCAGGTCGAGTTGGCACTCGTGCAGGTCGAGTTGGCACTCGTGCAGGTCGAGTTGGCACGCTGGTGCCAACTCGACCCGCAGACGTGACGCTTCGACCTGCAGACGTGACCTCTCGGCGGAGGTTTATTCGACGCGGGCGACCATGGGCAGCCGGCTGCGGGTGGTGGCCACGACGATCAGCGCAGCCAGCAGCGGGAGACCGACCACGATGAGCCCGATCAGCCCCCACGGGATCACCAGATAGTGGGAGGCGACGTCGTCACGGGCCGGCCACCCCTCGGCGGTGAGCGGATAGGTCACCGCGATCCCGGGGACGAGCCCGATGATCGCGCCCGGGACCGCACCGAGGAGCGTCACGACGATCGCGTACGCCGCTGCGACTCCCCGCCGCGTACGCGTCCTGGCTCCGACGGCCGACAGGGTCGCCAGATCCGGGCGGGCGTCGTTGAGCGCGAGATGCGTCGCTGTCAGTGCACCGCCGATCATCAGCACGGCACCCAGCGTGACCAGGAGCAGCCACACGATCACCGTGTAGTCGTCGCTCTGGAACCCACGCTCGACCTCGAGCGTCGAGGAGATGTCTCCGGCGGCGAGCGCCTCGTCGAGGTCGGTCTCCGCGGCAGCGCTGATCCGCGCATCCTCGACGTAGAGACCGATGACCTGCGGGTCTGCGCCGAGACGTCTCGCCGTCGCCTCGGTGACCACCGCATAAGACGGAGCGACCCGATCGCCGACGTCGACATAGGTCGCGGGCGCCTCGATCCCCACGCGCTCGTGCTCCTGATCGTCCTCCTCGGAGAACTCCCGGACCACCAGGCGTGCTGATCGCGAGGTCACCAGCGAGTCGTCGGTGGTGAACACGACGACCCCGGAGGAGCGCAGCGTCTTCTCGGCGGCGTCGACATCGACACCCACGAGCGACCGGGTCACGGCCGGCGGGAGCTTCCCGTCGTCGCCGACGACGGTGAGCTCGCCGAACCCGCCGCCGTTGTCGAGCGCGACCTGGCCGCGATCGGCGGTCTCGACGGAGAAGTAGGAGCCGTCCTCTCCGAACACGGCACCCGACATGGGCGTGACGGTCGACCCCGGCACCGCCTTCTCGACCTGCGCCCTCGTGGTCTCCCAGCGCGCTGCCGACGGGGCATCACCCGCTTCGGCACCGCCGAACCTCGGCTGCACCACCGCATCGCCGATCGCGATCGAAGGTTGGTAGGTCTTCTGGTTCTGCTCCTCGTCGCTGCCGAACGCGATCCCGAGCGTGATCACACCGACCACGGTGACCGCGATGGCCCCGACCGCCGGCACCGTCCGTGTGCGATGCCGATCCGCGTCGCGGGTGGCGAATCGCACCACCAACGGCATCCGTGCGCTGAGCCGGGCGGCCACCGAGATCAGGACCGGCAGGATGAACAGCAGCCCGGTGACGCAGAGCAGCACACCGAGGGCGATCGGGAGGCCGCTGAACGCGTTCTGGGTGCCGAAGGCGGCCGAGGCGACACCGGCGGCGAGCAGCACGACGCCGATGACCGGCGAGCGCCGCGAAGGCCGGCTCGCCGAGCGGCGGCCCGACAGGACGCCGACCGCGTTCTGCCGCGACGCGACCCAGGCCGGCACGAGCGCGGCACAGATCGCTGCCGCGAACCCGGTGCAGGCGACCGCCAGCACCTGCAGCCACGGCACCTCGAACGGCCCGAACCATGCCGAGACCTGATCTTGGGCGAGCGGCTGGAGCAGTCGAGCGACCCCGACCCCCAGCAACGCACCCGCAGCGGCGGCCACGGCACCGATGACGACCGCCGAGCCGAGCACGACGCGACGAGACTGGTGGGCAGTTCCTCCGGATGCGGCGATCAGAGCGAGGTCGCGAGCCTGCCTCCGGGCGGCCACCGCGAACGCCGGACCGGCCAGCAACACCACCTCGAGCAGCGCCATGACCACGATCAGCACGACGACGACCGCGTCGGCGGGGTCGGGGGCCTCCATCCGCGGCTGAAGCTCGCGGTCGGCCGCTCGCGCGGCGGCCGGCGGGTTCTGCACGACCGAGCGCGAGAGCACGAAGGCACCGCTCGCGTTCAGCTTCTCGACGTCGGCCCAGGTGAACGCTCCACCACCGACGAGCCAGGCAGGGATCGCAGACTCCCCTCGCGGGAGGCCCGCTCCGGCGACGAACGCGTCGTTGCGTACGGTCGTCGACTCGGCGATCCCCACGACCTTGCGCACCTCGCGGGACTCCCCGGTGCGGATCTCGAGCTCGTCGCCGATGCTCGGCCCGCGGGCAGCGAGAGCGGCATTCACGACGACCTCGTCCGATGCCTGCGGAAGGCGGCCGTCGGTCAACCGGACGAGCCCGGCGGCGAGCGGATCCGTCAGGTCCGTCCGGAGCCCGGTGGCCCCGGTGGCGCCCTTGTCGGTGCGTACGTCGAGCCCGTAGTCGTCGGCCTCGAGCACCGGACGGTCGCCGACGGCGGCACGAAGACCGGCCTCGTCCAACGGCTTGTCCGCGGAGTCCGGTTCGAGCCATGAGGCGGCCTTCTCGGGGTCGATCCCCTGCCGGACGGCTCCAGGGCTCTGCACCTCGACCCGCGCCGCGGCCTCGGTGCCGAGCCGGCGGTCGAGCCCTTCGGCGGTGTTGACGTCGTAGGTCTTGTAGGTCACCGCGACCGCGGTGACACCCGCCACCGGCAGCGCGATCATCGCGACGATGAGCAGGCTGCGCCACTTCGCCCGCCAGGCCTCGCGCCGGCCGATCCGGAGCGCGAGCCGCCAGCCGCCCGCGCCGATCACGCCTCCACCTCGTCACCGAGACCGGTGCCCGGCGTCTCGCCCGCCTCGTCGACCACGAGGCCGTCGCGCACGTAGATCACCCGGTCGGCCCAGCTGGCGTAGCGCGGCTCGTGGGTGACGAGCACGCCGGCGGCGCCCGCGTCGCACCGCGCGCGGATCAGCTTGAGGATGTCCTCACCGGTCTCGGTGTCGAGCGCGCCGGTCGGCTCGTCAGCAAGGATCAGCCGGCGCTCGCCGACGATCGCACGAGCGATCGCGATCCGCTGCCGCTGGCCGCCGGAGAGCTCGTCGGGGAAGCGATCGGCGAAACCGCCCAGCCCGACCTCGTCGAGCGCGGCCTTCGCCGCATCCCGTGCGGCGCGGCGCCCGGCGCCGTCGAGCTCCAGCGGCAGGGCGACGTTCTCCGCTGCGGTGAGCGCCGGGATCAGGTTGAACTCCTGGAAGACATAGCCGATCGACGTACGCCGCAGCTGCGCGCGCCCGCTGATCCCGGCCCGGCCGAGATCGTGGCCGTCGACCTCGACGGCACCCGACGTCGGCGAGTCGAGACCACCGGCGATGGTCAGCATCGACGACTTGCCGGATCCGCTGGGTCCCATGATGGCGACCAACTCACCTGCGTACGCCTCGATGCTGACGCCCCGCAGGGCGTGGACTTCGGCGGCGCCGGTGCCATGGACGCGGCTCACGTCGGTGAGCCGGAGGACGGGTTCACTCATCGGTGGACTCCTTGGTTCGAGTGGGTGCCGGGGTGGCCGGCGTTGCATGGGCGCGGCGACTCAGCCGTTCGCGCGCATCGGCGAGCCAGCGGTCGCCGTCGTGACTGATGCGCCGGAGGTCGCGGGCGAGGGTGTCGTTCATCGACGCTCCCCCTCAGCGGGTTCGGGTGCTGTGCCCTGGGTCGACGCCTGGGCAGCGGCCCGGCGGAGCCGGGACTCACAGTGGTCGAGCCAGCGGATCTCGGCCTCGGCCGCGAAGACGAGACGGTCGAGGACCAGTCCGGCGGCGAGGTCGTCGGCGACACCGGAGCGTGCCTGGCGGCGATAGCCCTGCAGCGCCCGCATCGTGGCGCTGCGCTGCTGCTGCACGACCTTGCCCACGTCGACGCTCGGCACCGCGACCGCCACGGCGAGCTTGATCGCGAGCTCGTCGCGCTGCGCCTGCGTACGCTCCACGGGGGTGTCGAACCATCCCTTGACCTCGACCGTCCCGGCCTCCGTCAGCTGATAGAGCGACCGCCCCTCCGCGTCGGTCCCTCCCGCTTCGACGAGCCCGTCCCGCTCCAGCCGCGACAGGGTCGTATAGACCTGCCCGACGTTCAGCGGCCAGCTCGCACCGGTGCGCTCCTCGAACTCCGCGCGCAGCTCATAGCCATAGCGCGGCGCATCTTCGAGCAGCGCCAGCAACGCATGCTTCACCGACATCCAGCCACCTCCTTCGCTTGCATACTGAGTATGTATATACCCGGTATGCATCCGAACGCAAGGCAGCACCGCCCAGCCGAGAGGTCACTCCTGCAGGTCGAAGCGTCACTCGTGCAGGTCGAGTCGGCACCAGCGTGCCGACTCGACCTGCAGAAGTGACGCTTCGACGTGTGGGGTCAGGTTTCGTCGTGACCGGGGCGGCCGGGGTGGAGCAGGAGATCGACCTCGTCGATGTCCACGTCGGTCACGACGCCGCTGGCCAGGCCGTTGAGGCGGAGGCCATGGATGGCCGTCTCGAGCCCACCGCGCTCGTCGACGAGCTGCTCCGCGGGGAGGGCGTGGACCGTCTCGGCGACCTTGCGCTCCAGCGCCGAGTGGAGCACGCCCCGCGGGTCGACGTAGGCCGTGCCGATGCGGGGCGCGTCGACGACGGCGGAGACGGTGGCGAGCACCCGCACCTCCTGCTCGTCGGCGGTCCGGGTGCGCACCACGATCGCGATCTCGGTCGGCCCCGTCGGCCACTCGAGCACCTCGTGGAAACCGGGGATCGCCACCGTCGTCGACCCCGAGGCGATGCGTACGATCCGCCGGTGGCGGGTCACGACCAGGCATTGACCGCGTCCCGCCCGCCGCAGCAGCGAGGCCACCACCAGCGCGACCGCGATCACCGCGATCACCAGAATCGTCACCGTCTCCCTCATGGCTTCGAGTCTTCCGGTTTCGCGGCCGATTCCGAATGGGTGCCTCCACCCATTAACGCTCTGGCCACGCACTCTGGCCACACACAGAGAACCGGCACGGCCTCTCGGAAGAAGCCGTGCCGGTTCACACGTTGCAGCAGGTCAGGCGGGGAAGCCCTCACCCTTCGCCGCGAGGTCGCGGAGATACTGCGTGGGACGGAAACGATCGCCGTACGCCTCGGCCAGCTCGTCGGCCCGAGCCAGGAAGGCGTCGATGCCGATCGAGCCGTCGGCCGCCTCGTAGCCGGTGATGAACTGCGCCGCACCACCGGTCTGGGCGGGGAAGCCGATGCCGAAGATGGAGCCGATGTTGGCGTGCGCGGCGGAGGTGATGACCCCCTCCTCGAAGCACTTCGCGGTCTCCAGGGCCTCGATGAAGAGCATCCGCTCCTCGGCGTCGCGCAGCGGGATCTGCTTCTCGGCGACCGGGAAGACATCCCCGAGGCCCGACCAGATCGAGCCGCGCTTGCCGTCGACGTAGTCGTAGAAGCCGGCGCCCTTGAGCTTGCCGGACCGACCCACCTCGATGAGCTTGCCGAGCACCTTCTCCGTGGTGGTCAGCTCCTCGATGCCGGCAGCCTCCCGCGTCGTACGCCCGATCTTGACCATGAGCTCGTGGTTGAGCTCGTCGGCGATCTGCAGCGGCCCGACCGGGAAGCCGGCCTGGGTCGCGGCGCGCTCGAGCGAGTAGGGCGCGAGACCCTCGGCGAGCAGCTCGAGACCCTCCTGGATCTGGGTGCCGATGACGCGCGAGGTGTAGAAGCCACGGCTGTCGTTGACGACGATCGGGGTCTTCTTGATCTGCTGGACGATGTCGTAGGCCTTGGCCAGCGCCACGTCGTTCGTCTCGGCACCCTTGATGATCTCGACCAGCGGCATCTTGTCGACCGGGCTGAAGAAGTGCAGGCCGATGAAGTCGGCCGGGCGGTCGATGCCCTTGGCGAGCTCGGTGATCGGCAGCGTCGAGGTGTTGGAGCAGAGCACCGCGTCGTCGTTGACGAACGGGGCGATCTCGCTGAAGACCTTCTGCTTCAGCGAGACGTCCTCGAAGACGGCCTCGACGACGACGTCGACACCGGCGAAGTCCTCCGGGGCGACCGTCGCGGTGATCCGGTTGAGGATCTCGTCGGCCTTGTCCTGGGTGAGCTTGCCGCGCGAGACAGCCTTCTCGTTGAGCTTGGCGGTGTAGGCCTTGCCCTTCTCGGCCGACTCGATGGCGACGTCCTTGAGCACAACCTCCGCACCGGCCCGCGCGAAGGAGTAGGCGATGCCCGCCCCCATCATCCCGGCGCCGAGCACGCCGACCTTGGTCGCCGTGAACTTCTCGACGCCGTCGGGACGCAGCGTGCCGGCGCCGATCGCACCGAGGTCGAAGAAGAACGCCTGGATCATGTTCTTCGACTGCTGGCCCGCGAGCAGCTGGGTGAGGTAGCGCGACTCGATCCGGCTGGCGGTGTCGAAGTCGACCATCGCGCCCTCGACCGCGGCCGAGAGGATCGCCTTCGGCGCGCGCATGTCGGACTGCTTGAGCTGCTTGCGCAGGATCGGCGGGAACGCGGGCAGGAAGCCCGCGAGAGCCGGCGAGGTCGGCTTGCCACCGGGCATCTTGTAGCCCGGCTTGTCCCACGGCTGCGCGATCTCGTCGGGGTTGGCCTTGATCCACGCCTTGGCGGCGGGCACGAGCTCGTCGGGGGAGGAGACCAGCTCGTGGACCAGACCCTTCTCGAGGGCGGCGGCGGGCTTGAACTTCGTGCCCTGACCGAGCACGTCCATCAGGCCGGTCATGATGCCCAGAAGGCGTACGACGCGGGTGACTCCGCCGCCGCCGGGGAGCAGACCGAGGGAGACCTCGGGCAGGCCGATGTCGTAGCGGGCGTCCAGCGCGATGCGGTGCTGGGCGGCCAGTGCGATCTCCAGCCCGCCGCCCAGGGCGGCGCCGTTGATCGCGGCCACGACCGGCTTCGGGAAGGTCTCCAGCTTGCGGAGGGTCGCCTTGATCGCCTCGACCTCCTCGAACACCTCACCGGCGTTCTCCGGACGCACCTGGATCATCTTCTTGAGGTCGCCACCGGCGAAGAAGGTCTTCTTCGCCGAGGCGATGACGACGCCGCTGACGCTGTTCTCGTCGGCGGCCGCTTCGGCGTACAGCTTCTCGACGGCCTCGGCCATCGAGGTCTTGTAGAGGTCGTTCATGGTGTTGGCCGACTGGTTGGGGTCGTCCAGGGTCAGCGTGACGATGCCGTCGGCATCCTTGTCATAACGAACTGCGCTCATTGCTCTTCAGACTCCCTTTCAGACCAGCTCGACGATCGTGGCGATGCCCATGCCGCCACCGACGCACAGCGTGGCGAGACCGCGCTGCTTGCCCTGACGCTCGAGCTCGTCGACCAGGGTGCCGAGGATGATGGCACCGGTCGCGCCCAGCGGGTGACCCATGGCGATCGCGCCGCCGTTGACGTTGGTGATCGACTCGTCGATGCCCATGTCCTTGATGAACCGCATCGCGACCGCGGCGAACGCCTCGTTGATCTCGAACAGGTCGATGTCCTCGACGCTCAGGCCGGCCTTGGCCAGCGCCTTGCGCGAGGCCGGCGCCGGGCCGGTGAGCATGATCGTCGGGTCGGCGCCGGAGACGGCGGCCGATACGATCCGAGCCCGCGGGGTGAGGCCGTTGGCCTTGCCGGCGGCCTCGGAGCCGATCAGCATCAGCGCGGAGCCGTCGACGATGCCCGACGAGTTCCCGGCGTGGTGGACGTGGTCGATCTTCTCGACCCAGTGGTACTTGGCCAGCGCGACGTCGTCGAAACCGGCCTCCTGGCCCTGCTGGAGGAAGGACGGCTTGAGGCCGGCCAGCGTCTCGGCGGTGGTGCCGGGGCGGATCAGCTCGTCGCGGTCGAGCACGGTCAGGCCGGTCTGGTCGACGACCGGGATCACGGCGTCCTTGAAGTAGCCGTTCTCCCAGGCCGCGGCCGCACGGGCGTGCGACTGCGCGGCGTAGCGGTCGACGTCGGCGCGACTGAAGCCCTCGAGGGTCGCGATCAGGTCGGCACCGATGCCCTGCGGCACGAAGCCGGTCTTGAGCGCGGTGTCGGGGTCCTGCGCCCAGGCGCCGCCGTCGCTGCCCATCGGAGCCTTGCTCATCGACTCGACACCGCCGGCGATGATGAGGTCCTCGAACCCGCCGCGCACGCGCGAGGCGGCCTGGTTCACGGCCTCCAGCCCGGAGGCGCAGAAGCGGTTGAGCTGCACGCCGGCGGTCGTCTCGGGGAGGCCGGCCTTGATGGCAGCGGTCTTGGCGATGTCACCGCCCTGCTCGCCGACCGGCGTGACGACGCCGAGCACGACGTCGTCGATGGTCTCCGGGAGGAGGTTGGGGTTGCGCTTGCGCGCCTCGTCGATCAGGCCGACCACCAGGTCGATCGGCTTGACCTCGTGGAGCGCTCCGGTCTTCTTACCCTTCCCGCGCGGCGTGCGCAGGTGGTCATAGATGAATGCTTCAGCCATGCAGGAGATTGTGACACTAAAACTGTCAACGTCAACAGGGTTGGGCTGAAAGGTTCACGAGAGGTTTCTCGAGATGGTGCGATTCACCGCGTCCTGGAAGCTGACCACGATCGCCTCCGTGGTCAGCTGGCGCAGCCGCGGGAGCACGTCCTCGAGGTGCTCGGCCTCCTCCGCGCTGTGATGGGTGCGCTTGAACGGGTCGACGACCTGGTCGCGCAAGATGGTGTTCAGCTCGGCGGCGAGGCCGGCCATGTGCCGCGAGGTCGCGGCGTACGCCGCGGCCAGCGCGTCGCGCGGCAGCCCGAGCTCGATCAGCTGCCGACCGATCCTGGCCTGGATGTCTTCCGTCGGCTCGACCGCCCACGAGGTGATCATCGCCCGTTGCATCGCGAGATCCTCGCGGGTGACGTCGTCGGGCAGCCGGCCGAGATAACGCTCGATCGCCTGGAGCGTGAACCCGTGGTCCTGCAGCGCGGTGACCAGGTCGAGCCGGGCGCGGTGGTCGGGGCCGTAGAGGGCGACCCGGCCGCGGCGTACCGGCGGCGGGATCAGCCCGAGGCTCGCGTAGTAGCGCGTGGTGCGCACCGACAGCCCCGTGGCGGACGACAGCTCATCGATCGTCATCAGCTCTTCGGTCGTCTCGGTCATAGCCACGGACCGTAGACCAACGGTTGCTACTTTGCCAGTGTTACTGTCACTGTTGCTCCGTCGGTGTCGTGCGTCACAGGCGTGGGGCACGATCAGCTCGACCGTCTACCAAGGAGTGTCATGCCCGAGAAGCCCACCATCTACGAAGCCGAGCACGAGGACTTCCGCTCCACCGCGAAGGCCTTCTTCGAGAAGGAGGTCGTGCCGTTCCACGACGAGTGGGAGAAGGCAGGCATCGTCCCGCGCGAGCTGTGGAAGAAGGCCGGCGACACCGGGCTGCTCTGCTTCGACGTCGACGAGGAGTACGGCGGCCCCGGCATCAAGGACTTCCGCTTCAACTCGGTGCTCCACGAGGAGATGGCGAAGATCGGCGCCAGCGGCCCCGGCTTCTTCGTGCACACCGACATCATCGTCCCCTACATCTCCCACCTCGGCACCCCCGAGCAGAAGCAGCGCTGGCTGCCGGGCTGCGTCTCGGGCGACATCATCACCGCCGTCGCGATGACCGAGCCGGGCGCGGGCTCCGACCTCCAGGGCGTACGCACCACCGCGGTCGACAAGGGCGACCACTACCTCCTCAACGGCTCGAAGACCTTCATCTCCAACGGCATCAACGCCGACCTGGTGATCGTGGTCGCGAAGACCAACCCCGACGCCGGCGCCCACGGCATCTCGCTGCTCGTCGTCGAGCGCGGCATGGAGGGCTTCGAGCGCGGCCGCAACCTCGACAAGGTCGGCATGAAGGCGCAGGACACCGCCGAGCTCTCCTTCACCGACGTGGTCGTGCCGAAGGAGAACCTCCTCGGCGAGGAGGGCTCCGGCTTCATCTCGCTGATGACCCTGCTGCCGCAGGAGCGCATCTCGGTCGCCTCGATCGCGGTCGCCGCCGTCGAGCAGGTGCTCGAGCTCTCCCTCGACTACGCCCGCACCCGAGAGGCCTTCGGCCGCCCCATCGGCCGCTTCCAGAACACCTCGTTCACGCTCGCCGAGATGGCCACCGAGGCCTACCTCGCCCGCCTCTTCCTCAACGACGCCGTCACCCAGCTCAACGCCGGCACCGCCGACACCGTGCTCGCGTCGATGGCGAAGTGGTGGACCACCGAGCTGCAGAAGAAGTTCGTCGACCAGGGCGTCCAGATCCACGGCGGCTACGGCTACATGATGGAATACCCGATCGCCAAGGCCTTCGTCGACAGCCGCATCCAGACCATCTACGGCGGCACCACCGAGGTGCAGAAGCTGATCATCAGCCGCCACCTGGGGCTCTGACCAAGGTCGTACGCAGCGGCGTCGGACGGGCTTCGGCTCGACCGACGCCGCTGTTCCGCATCTACACGCGATCCTGGTCGACGCGCGACGGGAGCCGATCACGTCTGTGAGCATGGGACCGTGCCGATGTTCAAGACTCCGCAGATCGTGCTGTTCAGCAGCGATGTCGAACGTGCTGCGACCTTCTACAAGAGCGCGGGATTCAGCGAGCTCTTCCGAACCCCGACAGAGGGGACGCCCATACATATCGACCTCGAGCTCGACGGCTACCGCATCGGTGTGGCCAGCGAGGAGTCGACGCGAAACGACCATGAGATGGATCCGGTCGTCGCAGGTCAGCGGGCAGCCGTGATCTTGTGGACTGACGACACATCGATGGCCTACGAGCATCTTCAACGACTCGGGGCAAAGCCCGCGAAGGCGCCCTCACCGTGGCTCGGACGCCTCCTCATCGCATGGCTCGAGGATCCTGACGGACATCTGATCCAGGTTGTGCAGCCAACACAGCCGTCGGAAGCGTGACCTCACGCATCCAGGAGACCGGCATCAGCCGAGGAATGGTCGTTTCGGCCCGCCACGACACCCGACGAGGACCCATATCGACCACTTTCGTCAGGAGAGCTCCTGGCTGCGTACGTAGGCGGCGCGGGTGGCCTCGAGGAAGGCCGCCCGCAGGCCGTTTTGCTCCAGCGCGCCCAGCGCGGCGGCGGTGGTGCCGCCGGGCGACGTGACCTGCTCGCGGAGGATGGCCGGGTGGGTGCCGCTCTTGAGCAGCTCGGCAGATCCGGCGAGCGTCTGGATGACGAGCGTGGTCGCATCGTCCCTGGTCAGACCCAGGTGGACGCCTGACTCGATCCAGGCCTCCGCCATCAGGAAGACGTACGCCGGGCCCGACCCGCTCACAGCGGTGACCGCGTCGATCTGCGACTCGGGCACGGTCACGACCTTGCCGACCGCCTCCATCAGCTCAGCGGCCGCGGCGATCGACTCGGGGGTTGCCGAAGCGCCGCCCGCGACCGCCGACATGCCTTCGCCGACCAGGGCCGGGGTGTTGGGCATGACCCGCACGACCGAGACGCCCTCGGGCACGGCCGGTTCCATCGCGGAGGTCGGCACGCCGGCGGCCAGCGAGACCACCGTGGCCCCTTCGCGCAGCGACGACGCGATCGACTCCAGCGCCGGCACCACGCCGTAGGGCTTCACGCCCAGCACCACGATGTCGGACTCCGCGACGGCTTCGGCGGCGGGCAGCGTACGGATACCGTGCTTCTCGCGCAGCGCGGCCGCCTGCTCCTCGCGGGCCTCGACGACGATGACGCTCTCGGGCGCGTGTCCGGCCTCGAGAAGTCCGGCGAGGACAGCCCCGCCCATGTTGCCTGCACCGATGATCGCGATCGTCATGGTCGCAGTCTCTCAGAGCACCCTCGCGATTCCGCCCCGGCCGGCCTCCGGCGCTGCTAGTTTCGATACCCGCCCCAGTAAGTGTCGCTGGTCATCGGGAGGCCACATGCGCATCCGTCGTACGTCCCTGCTTGCTGTGGTCGCCCTCGCGGCGACGTTCGCGATGACCGGGCCGCCGGCTTCGGCCGAGAGCGACCAACCCCGGCTGCCGACCCCGGAGTCGGAGGTCAACGTCACCGGAGAGCCGTTCACCGGCACCGCACCCGACGGCACCGTGCAGGGGCTGATCGACGCCCACAGCCACATGTTCATGCAGGACGGCATCGGCGGCGCGGCCGTGTGCGGGAAGGCCTGGTCGGAGGCCGGCATCGCCGACGCTCTGCAGGACTGCCCCTCCCACGGCATCGCCGGTGAGACGGCGCTGCTGGAGAACCTCACCCGCACGGGCAGCCCGCTCGGTTTCCACGACACCACCGGCTGGCCCTCGTTCGCCGACTGGCCGGCCCACGACTCGCTGACCCACCAGCAGATGTACTACCGCTGGGTCGAGCGCGCCTGGCGCGCCGGCCAGCGCACGCTGGTGGTGCAGCTGACCAGCAACAAGGCGTTGTGCCAGATCAACCCGGGCACCAACCAGAGCTGCGACGAGATGACCGCGGTGCGCAAGCAGGCGCAGGACGCCTACGACACCCAGGCCTTCATCGACGAGCAGTACGGCGGCGAGGGGAAGGGCTGGTATCGGATCGTCACCGACCCCGGGCAGGCACGCGAGGTGATCGAGGACGGCAAGCTCGCCGTCGTGCTCGGCATGGAGACCTCGGAGCCGTTCGGCTGCTCCCAGAAGCTGCACCTGCCCTCCTGCACCCGCGCCAACATCGACGCGGGGCTCGACGAGCTGAAGTCGCTCGGCGTCTCCTCGATGTTCCTGTGCCACAAGTTCGACAACGCGCTGTGCGGGGTGCGCTACGACAAGGGCACCACCGGGCTGCTGGTCAACGCCGGTCAGTTCCTCACCACCGGCACCTTCTGGACGCCGAAGTCCTGCGACCCCGGCCAGCCGCACGACAACAACCCGCGTCTCGTCGAGCGGCCGAAGGAGCTCGACTGGCTCCCCCAGCCGCCGATCTACCCCTCCGGCACCGTCTGCAACCCCTACGGCCTCACCTCGCTGGGTGAGTACGCCCTGAACGGGCTGATCGAGCGCGGGATGATGGTCGAGGTCGACCACATGAGCGCCAAGGCCGCCGGCCAGGCCTTCGACATCCTCGAGGCCGCCGACTACCCCGGCGTGCTCGCCAGCCACTCCTGGATGGACGAGCGCTATCTCGACCGGCTCTACGCCCTCGGCGGCTTCTCCACGATCTACGGCCACAACACCGACCAGCTGCTGGAGGAGTACTCGCGGACCGCGCCGATCCGTGACCGCCACGGCGCCGGGATCGGGTTCGGCTTCGACATGAACGGCTTCGGAGGCACCCCGGGTCCTGCGAAGTCGCAGGTCACCTACCCCTTCCGCAGCGTCGTCGGCGACTCGATGATCGACCGCCAGGTCACCGGCCAGCGCATCTGGGACTACAACACCGACGGCGTCGCCCACTACGGGATGGTCCCCGACTACGTCGAGGACCTCCGCCTCACCGGAGGCCAAGACGTCATCGACGACCTCGTCCGCGGCCCCGATTCCTACCTGCGTACGTGGGCGGGGGCTCGGGCTGCGGCCGACTGAACCACCCGCCCCCGAACAAAGCCCAGAGGATGAGCACGGGCTGGAAGAACAGCCGGACCAGCCGCGCGCTGTCCGTGTCGAGACCGAACGCGTCGACGCCTTCGACATACTGCGCGATGTTGCCGGGGAAGACGGCCACGAAGAACGCGGCGAGCAGCGCCCCGACGAGACGGCGCTTGGCCGGCAGCAGGAGGAACGCCAGCCCGAGCCCGATCTCGACGACACCCGAGCCGAGCACCGTCAGATCCTCGTCGATGGGGAACCAGCCAGGCACCTGCGCCCGGAACTCCTGACGCAGGGTGGTCAGGTGCGCCACCCCGACGACCGTCATCGCCACACCCAGCAGGAGGCGCGCCACAGTGCGCGCGATCGAGATCATCGCTCCACTGTAGGAGCACCCCGCCCGTACGCCGAGTCGGCTCGTCCTAACCAGATCCCCCGCCGAGTCGGCTCGTTCTAACGAGCCGACTCGGCACTCATTCGTGTCAGGACGGGCCGACTCGACGCTGATTTCGGTCAGAGCGAGCCGACTCGACAGTTATTCGTGTCAGAACGAGCCGACTCGACGGCGATGGGGTCAGAACAGGCCTTGGGCCAGCTGGGTCGGCGATCCGAAGCGGTGGGCGGTGACGGAGACTGCCTGCTCGCGGAGGAAGGTGAGCAGCTCGACGCGGCCGGCCTCCAGCACGGGCTGGGCGTAGAGGGCGATGTCGACCCGGCCCCGGCTCGCGGCGGCGAAGACCTCGCGCGACCCACCGAGGAGACGTACGCGGCCGGGCGCATCGGCCCCCGCAAGCGTCGCTGTCCACGCGTCGGCATCCTCGACCACATAGGTGGCGCCGCTGGCGCGCACCAGCGCGACGACTCCGTCGTCGAGATCGGCCGCGACGGAGACCGTCACGGGAGCCTCCGCGGCGACGCCCGCGGCAACGACCCGGAGCAGGTGGGCGATCGGCCCGCCTTCGTAGCGGATCGTGACCGGCACCGTGGAGTAGCGCAGCACGTTGACCTCGGCGATCAGTCCGGAGACGTCGCGGGCGGTGCCGAACTCACGCGCCCACACGGCCGCGTCGGAGCCGGTGCCGCGCTCGAGCATCTCCATGTCGTCGAGCTGCAGGTCCTGGGCGCGGTCGACGAGAGCCTGGACGGCTGCCGACGGCGCGGCGAGCTCGGCGGCGGGCGCCGAGACCCAGTCGCTGAGCCCGACCAGGTAGTTGGGGCCGCCGGCCTTGGTGCCCGCCCCGACGGCCGATTTCTTCCAACCGCCGAAGGGCTGGCGGCGCACGATCGCACCGGTGATGCCGCGGTTGACGTAGGCGTTGCCCGCCTCGACCGAGGAGAGCCACGACGAGATCTCGCTCCGGTCGAGGGTGTGGATGCCGGCGGTGAGGCCGTAGTCGACCTGGTTCTGGATCTCGATGGCCTCCTCCAGCGAGTCGGCGGAGACGAGACCGAGCACCGGGCCGAAGTATTCGGTCAGGTGGAACTCGGAGCCGCGCTCGACCCCGGTCTTCACACCCGGCGACCAGAGCTTGCCGGTGTCGTCGAGCTGACGCGGCTTCACCAGCCACGACTCGCCGGGAGCGAGCGCGGTGAGCGCCTTCAGCAGCTTGCCGGAGGCGGGCTCGATGACCGGTCCGACCTGCACGGTCGCATCGGTCGGGTAGCCGACCTGGAGCGAGGTGACCGCGTCGATCAGCTGGTCGCGGAAGCGCCGCGAGTTGGCGACGGAGCCGACCAGGATGCCCAGCGACGCCGCGGAGCACTTCTGCCCGGCGTGACCGAAGGCGGAGTAGACGAGGTCCTTGACCGCCAGGTCGAGGTCGGCGTCGGGAGTCACGATGAGCGAGTTCTTGCCCGACGTCTCGGCCAGCAGCGGCACGTCGGGACGGAACGTACGGAAGAGCTCGGCGGTCTCGAACGCACCGGTCAGCACGAGCCGGTCGACCAGCGGCGACGCGATCAGCGCGCGACCGACCTCGTTCTCGGGCACGTGCACGAGGCGCAGCACCTCCTTCGGCACACCGGCAGCCCACAGGGTCTCGACCAGCACCGAGCCGCAGCGCTGAGCCTGCGGGGCCGGCTTGATCACGACGGCCGACCCGGCCGCGAGCCCCGCGGCGACGCCACCGGTCGGGATGGCGAGCGGGAAGTTCCACGGCGGTGTGACCAGCGTGAGCCGCACCGGCCGGTGACGCGCGCCGTCGACCTCGTCGAGCTCCTCGGCCAGGCTCGCGTAGTAGTTGAGGAAGTCGATCGCCTCGGAGACCTCGGGGTCGCCCTGGTCGAGCGTCTTGCCGCACTCCGAGGCTGCGACCTCGAGCCACTCGGCCCGGCGGTGCTCGACCTCGACCGCGGCGGCCCGCAGCACGGCGCCCCGCTCGGCACCGGTCTTGCTCGCCCAGTCGGCCTGCGCGCCGACGGCACCCTCGAGCACCGACTCGACGGCGTCCACCGAGGTCAGCGTGTGGTCGGCGACGAGCTGGTCACCCAACGTCGAGGACGCCACCCGCGCGGTGATCGCCTTGCCCCACGCGCGGTTGCCCGGCAGGTGGGGGTCGGTGTCGGGGGTGTTGTCGAAATCGACGAGCACCTCGTCGCTGACGGGCTGTCGCCGGTCCTGGGTGCGATTCGGCTCGGGCACCGAGGAGTCGACGGCCGCCAGGGAGCGTACGAAACGGGTCTTCTCGCGCTCGAAGAGCGTCTCGGAGGTGTTGAGGTCGAAGACGGCCGACATGAAGTTGTCGGTGCTCGCGCCCTCCTCGAGACGACGCACGAGATAGGAGATCGCGACGTCGAAGGCCTTCGGGTGCACGACCGGCACGTAGAGCAGCAGGCTGCCGACGGTCTCGCGCACGGCCTCGGCCTGGCCCTCGGCCATACCCAGCAGCATCTCGAACTCGACCGAGTCACGAACACCGCGCTGACCCGCGAGGATCCAGGCGTACGCCACGTCGAAGAGGTTGTGGCCGGCGACGCCGAGCCGCACGTTGTCCATCCGCTCGGGCGTCAGCGCCCAGGAGAGCACCCGCTTGTAGTTGGTGTCGGAGTCCTGCTTGGTCGACCACGTGGCGACCGGCCAGCCGTGCAGCGAGGCCTCGACCTGCTCCATCGGCAGGTTGGCGCCCTTGACCAGGCGCACCTTGATCGCCGCGCCGCCTCGCGCACGTCGCGCGGCCGACCACTCCTGAAGCCGCATCATCGCGCTCATCGCGTCTGGCAGGTAGGCCTGCAGCACGATGCCGGCCTCCAGGTCGGCCAGCTCGGGCAGGTCGAGGAGCCGCGTGAAGACGTCGATCGTCATGTCGAGGTCGCGATACTCCTCCATGTCGAGGTTGATGAACTTCTTCGACCCGGCGGCCGACGACTTCGCCGCATAACGGTAGAGCGGGAGCAGCCGCTCGACGACGTGGGCGACCGCCTCGTCGTAGGCCCACGCCGAGTGCGGTGCGACCGGCGAGGAGACCTTCACCGAGACGTAGTCGACGTCGTCACGCTCGAGCAGCTTGCGGATGCCGGCCAGACGGTGGTCGGCCTCCTTCTGCCCCAGCACGGCCTCGCCGAGGAGGTTGATGTTGAGGTCGACCCCGCGCGCCCGGAGCTTCTCGACGGCCCGGCCGAGCTTGCGGTCGGTGGCGTCGATGAGCAGGTGACCGACCATCTCGCGCAGCGCGCGACGCACCACGGGGATGACGAAGCCCGGCGCGACCATCGAGACCAGCGCGCCCAGCTTGAGGCCGAGGCGGAGGTGCCACGGCAGGAAGCCGGGGGTGTTGCGGGCGAGATCCTGGAGCGCGGCCGCCGCGGCACGGGGATCCTCGGGGCGGATCACGCGGTCGACGAAGCCGACGGTGAAGCCGAGGCCGGCGGGATCTTTGAGAACGTCGGCGAGGCGCTGAGCGGCGGGATCGGCCGGCTTGGTCGAAGCCGTCTCCAGCCAGCTGCGCACGAGGTGGTCGACCTCGTCGATGAGCGCGTCAGAGGTGGTCATGCTCCCGAGTATGCGACCTGTATCACGTAAGATAAAGCGATGTTTCCTGAGGATGATTCATAAGCAGAGATGAACGTTTAGATGCTCGACGTACGCCGCCTCCGACTGCTCGCGGAGCTCGCCGCCCGCGGCACCCTCGCCGAGGTCGCCGAGGCGCTCCACCAGAGCCCGTCGTCGGTCTCCCAGCAGCTCGGCCAGCTCGAGAAGGAGGTCGGGGTGCCGTTGCTGCGCAAGACCGGGCGACGGGTGCAGCTCACCGCTGCGGCCGAGGTGCTCGTCGAGCACACCACCGAGATCCTGGCCCGGCTCGAGGCGGCCGAGGCCGCGGTCACCGCGCTCGGCGACGAGACCGCCGGCACCGTGCGGGTCGCCGTCTTCCAGTCCGTCGCGCTCGCCTACATGCCGCAGGCCCTCGCCGACCTGACCCGCCGCCATCCGCGGCTGCGGGTCATGCTCTCCCAGCGCGCACCCGAGCAGGCGCTCAACGACCTCGCCATGCGCGAGCTCGACCTGGTGGTCGCCGAGTTCTACCCCGACCACGGCGCTCCTCACTTCGAGGGTGTCGACCGGCAGCCGCTCACCACCGACCGGCTCAGGCTCGCCGTGCCGCCCGCGGGATCGGGGCCGGCCTGGGACGCCATCACCTCTCTCGCCGATGCCGGCCGCGTGCCGTGGGCGATGGAGCCGCCGGGCACGGCGTCGCGTCACTGGATCGAGGAGCAGTGCCGCCGGGCGGGATTCGAGCCCGAGGTGCGCTACGAGACCGACGACGTCGAGGCCCATGTCGCGCTGGTCGAGTCCGGCAACGCCGTCGCCCTGCTCTCCGACCTCATGCGCGTGCGCCACCGCACGGCCGTGCGGCTCATCGAGCTGCCGGCGTCGCCTCGGCGCACGGTCTTCACTGCCACCCGCACCACCATCGCCGAGGATCCGGGGATCATCGCGTGCCGCGCGGCACTGGCCCGCGTCGTACCGCCCGACCTGACCCTGCCCGACCTGACCCTGCCCGGCTGAGCCTGCCCGGCTGAGCCTGCCCGGCTGACGGATCAGCCGAAGAGCTCTTCGAGCGGCTGGTCGTGGTCGACCGTGAGCCCGTACGCCACGGTGCGGGTGTCGATCATGGCCAGGATGCACTCGGTGACGACGTCGGTGAGGTGCTTGGCGTCGGGGATGCGCTCGTCGAGGTGCACCCAGCGGCGTACGGCACCGAAGACCATCCCGATCAGGCCGTAGATGAGCGGGTCGATCGCCTTCTTGTCGACCTCGGAGACCTCCACCTGGGCCAGCTCGAAGGCGGTCAGGATGAGCTCCCTGATCCGCACGGCGATCCGGTCGAGGCCCTGCTGGAGAGGTCCGCTGCCGTTGGGTGCGGTGTCGACGTCGGCCACCTTGTGCAGGAGCGGGTGCTCGAGCGCCCAGTTGACGTAGGCGCCGACGGTGCGGGCGATGATCTGCCGCATCGAGCCGGTCAGCTCCATCGCCGGCAGCAGCCTGGCCCACAGCCCGGCGAGGATGTCGGCCTGGATGGCCAGGTCGAGCTCGCGGCGGTCGGCGAAGTGACGGTAGACGACCGAGCGGGAGAGCCCGGCGGCCTCTCCGATCGACTGCAGGCTGATGCTGGCGCCCTCGACCTCGATCAGGCCGATCGCAGCGTCGACGATGCGCTTGCGTCGGTCATCGTTGTGCCGCTTCCAGCGCACCGCCCGGCCATCCATAGTGGGACCATCGTAGTCCCACGTACTTCACGCCGGTCATGGAACCGGTGTCGCACTTACCGCAACGACGCGGCGCGATGACCTCAGCCGAAGCGGATCACACCGTCGGCGACCTGCGCCCCGAGCGCCCTCATGTCGACGAGATAGTTCTGTTTCGCCGCCCAGGGCGCCCGGTCGCCGGCCTTCGGCATCTGGTCCAGCGAGCGCTGGATGTAGCCGGAGGCGAGATCCATGAACGGTCGCTCCTCGACGCTCGGGTCCCGGGTCACCGAGGCGACGTCGTAGCCGTTCTCCTCCATGAAGTCGAGCAGCCGGATCACGTAGTCGGTGACCAGGTCGGCCTTCAGCGTCCACGAGGCGTTGGTGTAGCCGATCGTGTAGGCGAAGTTGGGCATCTCGGTGATCATCAGGCCCTTGTAGGCCATCTGCTCGGGCAGGCTGATCGCCTCACCGTCGACCGAGTAGTCGATGCCACCGAAGAGCTTGAGGTTGAGCCCGGTCGCGGAGATGACGACGTCGGCCTCGAGCGTCTCGCCGGACTCGAGCTCGACGCCCTTCGGCACGAACGTCTTGATCCGGTCGGTCACCACCGCGGCGTAGCCCTCGCGGATCGACTTCATCATGTCGCCGTCGGGCACGAAGCAGATGCGCTGGTCCCACGGGTCATAAGGCGGGTTGAAGTGGGTGTCGACGTAGGCCACCGCCTCGTCCTTCGTCATGCCGGGTCGGCCGCCTCGGGCGGAGAGACCGCTGATCCACTGGTCGCGGATCGCCTTCTTGACGACATTCGGCGCCTTGCGGGCCAGCAGGTAGGTGCCGACCGTGAGGCCGATGTTCTCCCAGCGGACCGCCTCGTGGCCGACCTTCTCGCGCACGCGCTTGAAGGGGAGCTTGTCGAGCAGGCTGAACGGCGCCGACTTCAGCAGCGCGGCGATGGCGTCCTGGCCCGGACGGGAGAGGATGTACGTCGGGGTGCGCTGCAGCATCGTGACCTTCTCGGCCCTGTCGTCGCCCTTGCCGGCCAGGTTGGGCAGCAGGGTGACGGCGGTCGCGCCGGAGCCGATGATGACGACCTTCTTGCCCGCGTAGTCGAGCTCCTCGGGCCAGTGCTGGGGGTGGACGAAGGTGCCTTCGAAGTCGTCCAGGCCGGCGAACTCGGGCTGGTAGCCGCCCTCGTAGTCGTAGTAGCCCGTGCAGTTCCACACGAAGCCGGCCGTGATCTCGTCCGGACCGTCGGGCGTCTCGACCGAGACCGTCCACTGCTTGTCGGCGGAGCTCCACGCGGCGCCGTCGACCTTGTGGCCGTAGCGGATCAGCTTGTCGATGCCGTAGTCCTTCGCCGTCTGACGCAGGTAGTCACGGATCTGGTGACCGTCGGCGAGCGCCTGGGAGCTCTCCCACGGGCGCCAGCGGAAGGCGAAGGTGAACATGTCGGAGTCGGACCGGATCCCGGGGTAGCGGAACAGGTCCCAGGTGCCACCGCTGGCCTCGCGCTGCTCCAGGATCGCGAGCGTCTTTCCGGGCAGGCGCTCGCGGAGCTGGGCGGCGGCGCCGATGCCGGAGACGCCGGCACCGATGATGAGTACGTCGACATGCATATCGCCAGGCTAGCCGGAACCAGGGTCATTGCGACACCCTGTCCCACTAACTTTTGCAAGCACAGCAGATTCCTACCGCTGAGGAACGGACCGGCAACATCGCCGATTTTCCCTTCCAGGCGTACCCGCGGGTCACTACGCTGCCGTCGGCAGCCGTGGGGGGCGGCACGCGTCCACGGCGATCCGAGGTCTGACACCTGTCGCTTTCGATGGCCGGGGCTGCGCCACGAACCCGATCGCAAGGTGCGATCCATGGTCTTCGAAAGGTTTTCGAGTGTTCAGTTTCGTTCGCGCCGGCGCGGTTGTCGCCGGCATCGCCCTGGCCGGCCTCGCGACGGCTCCGGCGTTCGCCACCGGCGATCACGGTCACGGTGACCCGAAGGGCAACAACGGCACCGTCAAGATCATCAAGCACGGCAACATCGACGACATCCCTGACAACGAGCCCCACGTCGGCTGCCAGCTCGATGTCGAGTGGTACGGCTTCGACGAGGGCCAGGACGTCATCTCGAAGATCAACTTCGAGCTGCACGCCCCGACCCTGACCGGCGAGCTCACCGTCGACGGCCCGTCCGAGGTCTACGTCGGCGAGGACGCCGCGTCCGGCGCCGGCAACGACCTCGACGCCCGCCAGACCTACACGCTCTCCTCCACCGGCCTCGCCCACCCCAAGCAGGGTTTCCACGTGAAGGTCACCGTCGAGACGCCGCACAGCAAGGGCAACGAGACGAAGTCGAAGGTCCTCTGGTTCCAGAACTGCGAGACCGAGGAGCCCACCGAGGAGCCCACGCCGACCCCGTCCGAGTCGACGCCCGCCGAGGAGCCGTCCGAGGAGCCGTCTGAGACCCCGACCGAGGCCACCCCGGTCGCCGACGAGCCCGCCGAGGAGACCTCCTCCGCTGCTCCGGTCGCCGAGGACGACTCCGCGGTGCCGACCAACATCGACGCCGGTCTCGCCGGCGAGAACGACTCGCCCGTGCCCGCGATGTGGCCGCTGCTGGCCATGCTCGCCGGCGCTGCCGCCGCCGGCACCGCGCTCGTCGTGGTCCTGCGTCGCCGCGCTGCCGCTCTGGTCCGCAACGACTGAGCTCACCCGCTGAGAGAACGGCGCGGCGTACGACCTTCGGGTCGTACGCCGCGCCGTTTCTCGTTCGCAGCTGTGTTGGTCCTCAGTCCTGCACCGCGGCGCCCTTCTCGATGAGTGCGTCGACGTCGGCGACGCCCCAGGCGGCGAGCGCGTCGCGGGTGTGCTGACCGGCGCTGGCCGACGGCGCCGCACCCAAGGTGGAGGCCGTGCGGCTGAACCGCGGAGCGGGAGCGGGCTGGGTGACACCGTGGTGGGTGACGTACGTCTGGCGGGCCTGCAGGTGGGGGTGCTCGGCGGCCTCGGACGGGGTGAGCACGGGGGCGACGCAGGCGTCGGTGCCCTCGAAGAGCTCGGCCCACTCGGCCATCGTCTTGCTCGCGAAGGTCTTGGCGAAGAGGTCGCGCATCTCGTCGTAGCGCTCCATCTCGTACTGCCCCGGGCAGACGCCGTCGAGCCCGAGCCGGGTGACCATCTCGGCGAAGAACTTGCCCTCGAGCGCACCGACCGCGACCTGGCGGCCGTCGGCGGTGTCGTAGAGCGCGTAGAACGGCATCGCGCCGTCGAGCAGGTTGCTCTGCCGCTGCTCGTGCCAGGCGCCGGAGGCGAGCATGCCGGAGATCATCGTGGCGAGGTGGGCGGTGCCGTCCACGATCGCCGCGTCGACGACCTGGCCCTCGCCGGTGGTCTTGGCCTCGACGAGCGCCGCGAGGATGCCCATCACCAGATAGGTGGACCCACCACCGAAGTCACCGAGCAGGTTGAGCGGGAAGTGCGGTCGGGCGCGGTCCTGACCGAGCCCGTTGAGCACGCCGGTGGTGGCGATGTAGGTGAGGTCGTGGCCGGCCGACTGGGCCAGCGGGCCGTCCTGGCCCCAGCCGGTCATCCGGCCGTAGACGAGGCGCGGGTTGCGCTCCAGGCAGGTGTCGGGGCCCAGCCCGAGGCGGTCGGTGACGCCCGGACGCAGCCCCTCGATGAGCACATCCGCACTCTCCACCAGCTGCAGGACGGTCTCGACGGCGTCAGGGTTCTTGAGGTCCAGCGCGATGCTCGGACGGCCGCGGGTCAGCAGATCTCCGGAGCCACCGCCGAGCACATTTCCGCCCGGGCGGTCGACCCGGATCACGTCCGCGCCCATGTCGGCCAAGAGCGTGCACGCGTGCGGCCCCGGCCCGATCCCGGCCAGCTCGACGACCTTGACCCCGCGGAGGGGACCCGTGCCCTGGCCCAACGTCACTGTGGATTTCTCCATCGACTCAGTCATGCGAGCGATCTTCGCAGAGTCGGTTACCGTACGTCAGTCTTGCAGTGCACGGACCGGACCGGTCCAGGAAGGCGAACCGTTGTCCCGCGACACCAGCCCGCCCCCTCCTCCGAACTCGTCCCAGCCCCTCACCTCCGACGACCCGCGCGAGGTGGGGCCGTACGTGCTCCTCGGGCGTCTCGGCCGGGGCGGGATGGGCGTCGTCTACCTGGGCAGGTCCGCCGACGGCGCGCTGGCCGCGGTCAAGATCATCCTTCCCGAGCTGGCCGCTGACCAGTCGTTCCGGCGACGGTTCGGGCGGGAGATCGAATCTGCGATGCGCGTCCGCAGCCGGTTCACCGCCCGCGTGCTGGCCGCCGACGCGGAGGCCGAGCAGCCCTGGCTGGCGACCGAGTTCGTCCCCGACCCACCGCTCAACCGACGGGTCGGTCCGCACGCGGCGCTGCCGGAGGCCGACGTACGCACGGTGGTGGACGGCACCGCACAGGCGCTGCGAGCGATCCATGCCGTCGGGCTCGTGCATCGAGACATCAAGCCCGGCAACATCCTGTACGGCACCGGCGACCCGTGCGTGATCGACATGGGCATCGCGAGGTCGGTCGACGACACCGCGCTGACCCAGACCGGGCGCAACGTCGGCACCGTGGGCTACCAGGCTCCCGAGCAGCTCCGCACCGGCACGTTCTCCAGCGCGGTCGACATCTGGGGCCTCGGGCTGGTGGCGTTCGTGTGTGCCACCGGCGAGTGGCCCTACGCCGGCGAGATCGGTTCGATGGGCCACCTGCTCAGCGACGAGCAACCCGACCTCGGCCACTGCCCCGACTATCTCCGCCCGCTCGTCCAGGCCTGCCTGGCGTCCGACCCCACGGCCCGCCCGACCGCCGAAGACATCGTGGCTGCCAACGGCGACTGGACCCGTCTGGGCCCCCGCGTCTCCCTGGAGGCCGACACCGAGGTACGTCCGACGTCGTCGAGCACCGGCGCCGCGGACGTCGCGGGCGACACCCCCGCACCTCATCAGGCACAGACCCACCCCGAGACGGAGGCTCCGACGGGCGCTCGCCGTTACCGGGTCATCGCCGCCGTCGTCGCGGCGATCGCGGTCCTGGCCACGGCCGTCGTCGTCTTCGCCGTCACCCGCGGCTCGACGCCCGACACCGTCGCGGTGGACCCGGCACGGTCGGGCTCGAGCTCGTCGGCAGGTGCATCTGCCGGGTCGAGCGCTTCGGGCAACGGACGGAACGTCCCTGACGGCGCGATCTCGCTCGGCGGAGAGTCGGCGTCCGGCCGGCCGTCCGCCCCCTCCTCGGCCGACGAGGCGTCCTCCGGAGCGAAGACCTTCGACGTCGGCACGGTGACGATCTCGGGCAGGGCGAAGTACGGCACCCGGTTGACGGCCGCCGCCTCCGGCTGGGCTCCGGCACCGACGAGCGCGACCTGCGTCTGGTATCGCGACAACAGTCGGCTCAGCACGGACGGGTCCTGCGCGTACACGGTCCAGACCGGCGACATCGACCACCGGATCAAGGCGGTGCTCACCGGTCGCGCGAGTGGCTACCGGGCGGCGGACCGCTCCTCGGCGTACACCTCGACCGTGACGAAACCCTGGCTCGACGTGCCCGTTCCGACGCTGTCCGGCACCGCGCGGGTGGGCCGGTCGGTGACCTGCTCCACGACGGAGCAGTCGGGGGTGACGTACCGGATCAAGTTCTACCGCCGCACCGACAGCGGCCCGGTGCAGTTCGGCGGCACCCGCGAGAAGGCCACGCCCAGATCCTCCGCGACGGTCCCGAAGAAGGCACAGGGTCGCGAGATCTACTGCACGATCCACGGCATCAAGACCGGATACAAGAGTCAAGCGCGTGAGAGCGACACACGCGGGCCCGTCAGAGCGGCGTAACTGCCACCTTGCCCGCTGGTCCGATACGCTCCGACGCACACCTGCACAGGAGAGAAACGTTGTCTCGGGACACCCCCGCATCCCCCCAGCCCCCGGTCCCGTCGGGCCCGACCCAGACCGGATCGACCCCGATCGGCCCGACCCCGACCGGATCGACCCAACCCGGCCCGATCCCGCCCAGTCCGCTGACCGCGAACGATCCTCGCGAGATGGGGCCGTACTCCCTGACCGGCCGCCTCGGGCACGGCGGCATGGGCGTCGTCTATCTGGGTGAGGACGAGCACGGCACCAGAGCCGCGGTGAAGGCGATCCTCCCCGAGCTCACCTCCGACCCCGGGTTCCGTGCCCGCTTCGAGCGGGAGATCGAGGCGGCCAAGAAGGTCCGGAGCCGGTTCACCGCGGACGTCCTCGCCGCCGACCCCGCCGCGGAGCACCCGTGGATGGCGAGCGAATACATCGCCGATCCGCCGCTCAGCCAGCTGGTCGCATCCGGCGAACGGCTCTCCGAGATCGACGTACGCCAGCTGGTCGCCGGGGTCGCCGAGGCACTCGCCGCGGTGCACGGCACCGGCCTCGTGCACCGTGACATCAAGCCGGGCAACATCCTCTACGGCACCACCGACCCGTGCCTGATCGACCTCGGCATCGCCCGTGCCGTCGACGGGACCGCGCTGACCCAGGCCGGCAAGGCCGTCGGCACCTACGGCTACCAGGCACCTGAGCAGGTGCAGACCGGCACCTTCTCCGCCGCCGTCGACATCTGGGCGCTGGGTCTGGTCGCCTTCGTCGCCGCCACCGGCCGCTGGCCGTTCAGCGGCGAGATCGGCTCGATGGGTCATCTCCTCAAGGGCGAGTCGGCCAACCTGAGCTTCTGCCCCGACTACCTGCGTCCGCTGGTCGCCGCCTGCCTGGCCGAGGAGCCGACCGCACGCCCATCGGCCGCCGACATCCTCGCCACCAACGGCGACTGGTCGCTCCTGCCCGCTCCGGTCACCTCCGAGGAGGAGACCACCATCCGTACGCTGTCGGGGATCCCTGCGGTCGCGCCCGCTGCTGCCGAGCCGCCCGAGCCGGCGGCACCGACCGATACGGCCGACCTGATCGCGCCGGTGACGCCCGCGACGATGCCGGTTGCGACGCCGGGGGCCGACGCCGCGGCCTCCTCCGGCAAGAGCCCTGCGTCCGCACAGCGCGGACGCCGCCTGAAGATGGCGTCGCTGGTCGCCGCAGCGGTGGTGCTGCTCTCGGCGGGCGTCGCCGTCGCCTCCAACCAGGGGCTCGTGCCCGGTCTCGGCAACACCTCGGCCACCGTCGACACGTCTCCCTCCGCGAAGCCGACCGCCGGCGGCGACAGCGACGCACCGGCCTCCTCGGCGGACGCCGCCTCGACCACCGTGCCGGATCCCGGCGTGACCGGTGCACCCGACGACGGCGCCGAGACCGTCGAGGAGATCGTGCCCGGCAGCGTCGAGGTCAGCGGCGAGGCGGTGCCCGGCGGGTCGCTGGTCGCCAGCGCGGTCGGCTGGGACCCGATGCCGACCGACAGCTACTGCGTCTGGTCCAGCGGCGGCACCGAGATCCTCGACGGACCCTGCGGCTACAAGGTCCGCGACTCCGACGCCGGCTCCTCGATCACGGTCACCATGACGGGCTCCGCCGACGGGTTCGCCAAGGCGAGCGCGTCCGGCTCCTCCGCCATGGTCAGCGAGCCCGTCGAGGAGCCCTCCGACGAGACGCCGACCGCCGAGCCGACGGAGTCCGAGACGCCCGAGCCGACCGAGACCCCGACGGAGCCGACGGAGCCGACCGAGACACCCTCGGCGTCGGAGTAGGCGCCGTTCCCGGGGGTCGAGGCCCTCGGATCGAGCCCGCTGCGAGAGCCAGATCACACGGTTGCAGAGGTTGGATCGATCAAGGTGGCCCGGGCTCCCGGGATGCCGATAATCGAGCCTGGCGGGGTGTGCCGTCCCTTCTTCCCGAGCAACCGAAAGTTGAGCTGTGAGCAACACCGACGAGACCTTCAACGACTGGCAGCACCGCGAGGAGCTCGCGGAGACGATGATCCCGATCATCGGCAAGCTCTACCGCGAGAAGGATGTCACCATCCTGGTTCACAGCCGCTCGCTGGTGAGCAAGTCCGACATCTCGATCCTCAAGGCTCACCGCTTCGCCCGCCAGATCGAGGGTGAGGAGCTGTCGGTCACCGACACGTTCCCCCTCCTCCAGGCTGTCGCCAAGCTCGACCTGGGCCCCTCGAAGATCGACCTCGGCCAGCTCGCGATCCAGTACGCCGCCGACGACCGCGGCCTCTCCGTCGACGACTTCGTCGCCGAGAAGCTCGCCGGCGCCACCGGTGAGAACAAGATCGAGCGCAACGGCGGCCAGGACGTCGTGCTCTACGGCTTCGGCCGCATCGGCCGGCTCGTCGCCCGGCTCCTCGTCGAGAAGGCCGGCTCGCGCCACGGCCTCCGCCTCAAGGCCGTCGTGGTCCGCAAGGGCGGCGAGGACGACCTCGTGAAGCGCGCCTCGCTGCTGCGCCGCGACTCGATCCACGGCCAGTTCGCCGGCACGATCACGGTCGACGAGAAGAACGGCGTGATCATCGCCAACGGCAACCCGATCCAGTTCATCTACTCCAACGACCCGACGACGGTCGACTACACGGCGTACGGCATCAACGACGCCATCCTGATCGACAACACCGGCAAGTGGCGCGACCGCGAGGGCCTCTCCAACCACCTGCGTCCGGGCATCAAGAAGGTGCTGCTGACCGCGCCGGGCAAGGGCGACGTGCCCAACATCGTGCACGGGGTCAACCACCAGACGCTGACCGGCGAGGAGAAGATCATCTCCTGCGCCTCCTGCACCACCAACGCGATCGTGCCGCCGCTGAAGCTCATGGAGGACCGTTTCGGCCTCGTCCGCGGTCACGTCGAGACGGTGCACTCGTTCACCAACGACCAGAACCTGCTGGACAACTACCACAAGGCCGACCGCCGCGGCCGCTCCGCACCGCTCAACCTAGTGCTCACCGAGACCGGTGCGGCCTCCGCCGTCTCCAAGGCGCTCCCCGACCTGAAGGCGAAGATCACCGGCAACTCGATCCGCGTCCCCACCCCGGACGTATCGATCGCGATCCTGTCGCTCTCGCTCAAGAACGAGACGACGAAGGACGAGGTCGTCGAATACCTCCGCGAGGCCTCGCTCACCGGCGAGCTGCGCCGCCAGGTCGACTTCACCACCGCCCGTGACGCGGTCTCCTCCGACTTCATCGGCTCCCGGGCCGCCTCGATCATCGACGGCAACGCGACCATCGTCGACGGCGACTCCGCGATCCTCTACGTCTGGTACGACAACGAGTTCGGCTACTCCTGCCAGGTCGTGCGCACCGTGCAGTCGATCTCCGGCGTCGAGTACCCGACGTTCCCGGCCCCGGCCGCGGTCTGACTCGACCCTACGCTGCCCCGTCTCGTCCGCTCTCCGGACGGCACGGGGCAGCGGCATTCCAGGCCCGGAGGATGGCATCGACGCTGGTCAGGCCGACCTGAGCGACATCGCGGAGGACCGGCGTCGACCGCAGCCACTTCTCGTACTCGATCCGCTCCTTCTGCTTCTCGGCATCGCCTCTGAGCCAATCGACCTCGCGCAGCGGACCGTTGGTCGGTGCGCCCCAGACGGTCACCGTCGGCCCGTGCTCGAGCGGCAGCCAGGTCTCCTCGATCTGCTCGAACCAGGCGCCCGGCGGTTCGACCTCGAAGGTACGAGGCGGCGTGCTCCGGTTCGCCGCCGGCGGGGTGCCTTCGTCGTAGGTGTGGCCGGTCACCTCCGCGCCGAACACCACCCAGCTGGCGACCGTCGCGACCAGCGGAAACCGGCGGCCGCCCAGGCAGCCCCAGCGGTCGAGGAACATGCCGAGGAGGAACGGCACATACCAATTCCTTCGCACCACCTCGGCCTGTTCCTCCCAGGTCTGCGAGAGATCGAACCTGCGATCGCGCCCGAGCCTGACGATGACCGGGCGGACCGCATCCAGCGTCTGATCCGTGCAGCGCGGCCGGGCCAGCAGCTCGGCCAGCCTGCGCTCGTCATAGGCGATCGCTCTGCCCGCTCTCTGTCCCGGACCGGCGAGGCCGGCGGTCAAGACCCGGTTCGCCTCGACCTTCCCGATCATGTGCAGCTCGCAGATCCGACGTATCGCCTCGCGCGTCGTCACCCGTGTGGTTGCCCCCATGGCAGGGACGCTAGGCACGGAGGCCGCATCGGCCAACACGAATTCAAGAGCCTGTGGAAAACCCTGTGGATAGTTCGCCGATGGCCATGCCTCACAAGGCGGACTCGCTCCTTTTACTAGACGATGACACCTTGTGAACGATTCACAAGGTGTCATCGTCTAGTAAAAGCCGGATATCAGGCTCCCCGCCGGCGCTCAGGATCGGACGCGAGCCAGGAAGGCGCGGGTGCGCTCCTCGACGGGGTCACCGAACAGCTGCTCCGGCGGACCCTGCTCGAGCACGCGGCCACCGTCGAGGAAGCAGACCTTGGTGGCCACCTCCCGGGCGAAGGACATCTCGTGGGTGGCGAGGACCAGCGTGGTGCCGGCAGCAGCCTCGGCCCGGACGATCTCCAGCACATCGCCGACGAGCTCGGGATCGAGGGCCGCGGTGATCTCGTCCAAGAGCAGCAGGCGCGGCCGCGTGCACATCGCCCGCACCAGCGCGACCCGCTGCTGCTGACCGCCGGAGAGGGCGTCGGGGTGGGCGTCGGCCTTGTCGGCGAGGCCGAACCGGGCCAGCAGCTCCCGGGCACGACCAGTGGCCTCACCTGCACCGACACCGTGCACGCGCACCTGCGCCAGCGTGCAGTTGTCGAGCACGGACAGGTGCGGGAAGAGGTTGTAGGCCTGGAAGACCATCCCGATCTCACGGCGCACCGAGCGCGGGTCGACGAGCGGGTCGGAGATCTCCCGTCCGTCGAAGGTGATCACGCCGTCGTCGATCGTCTCGAGCAGGTTGAGGCAGCGCAGCAGGGTCGACTTCCCCGACCCGGACGCGCCGATCAGACAGACCACGTCGTGCTCGGCGACGGTCAGGTCCAGGTCGTCGAGCACAGCCCGTCCGCGGTAGGCCTTCCGCAGCCCGGTGGCCTCCAGCAGCGCCGTCATCGGCCTTGCTCCTTCTCGATCTGTCGCCGCATCAGCCAGTCGGTGAGCCGGGTGAGCGGCACCGCGACGACGAGGAAGTACGCCGCGGCGACCAGCAACGGCGTGCCGTTGAAGTTGTAGCCCTGGTAGTCCTGGGCCGCCCGGAGCGCCTCGAAGACACCGACAGCCGAGATCAGCGCGGTGTCCTTCTGCAGCGAGACAAGGTCGTTCATCAGCGGCGGCACGACGCGGCGTACGGCCTGCGGAAGGACCACGAAGCGCATCGTCTGGGCTCGGGTGAGCGCGAGTGCCTCGGCCGAGGCGACCTGGGTCGGGTGGATGGCCAGGATGCCCGCGCGGAAGACCTCGGCGACGTAGGCGCCGTAGCAGAGCACCAGGGCGAACGTCGTCAACCAGAACAGCGAGCTGGTCACCCCGGCCAGCCCCAGCGCCGGGATGCCGATGCCGCAGATGACCACGACCAGGATCGACGGCACGCCACGGAACAGATCGGTGTAGCCGGTGGCCAGGAGCCGCAGCGGCGCCAGCCACGGCGAGGTCGTCTGGCGTGCGATGGCGACGACGGCGCCGAGCACGAGCACGCACGGCTCGGCGACCAGGAAGATCCGGATGTTGATCCAGAACCCCTCCGCGATCGCCGCGAACGAGTCCCGTGCGTGCGACCAGCTCAGGAAGTAGTCGCGGACCCGGTCCCACCCCGGCGAGGAGAGCACGAGCACCACCAGCCCGACCGCGACCACGACGGTCACCACGGTCGCGACGGCGATCTGCTGGAGTCGCAGCCGGCGGCGTACGGCCTGCCTCTCGAGCTCCCGCTCGCTGGGCGACCAGCTCACTTCAAGACCGGCACGGAGACGACGTCGGAGAGCCACTCCTTCTCGAGCGCGGCGAGCGTGCCATCGTCGTCGAGTGCCGCCAGCGCCTCGTCGAGGCAGGGCGCCAGGCCACTGTCCTTCTCGGTCAGCAGCCCGAACTCCTCAGGCTTCTCGCTGCTCTCGAACTGCCCGGTGATCGTGCTGCCCTCGATCTCGGCACCGGTGATGTAGAACGCGGTCGGCAGGTCGAAGACGAGCGCGTCGACCTGTCCGTTGAGCAGCGCCTGCTTGGCCTGGTCGCTGGTGTCGAAGACCATCGGGTCGGTGCTCGGCTTCACGTCCTCGCGGATCGCGGTGAGCGACGTGGTCGCGGTCTGGGCGCCGAGCTTCAGGCCCTTCAGGTCGTCGAGCGAGGCGGCCTTGGCGGCATCCTTCTCCATGGTCACGACCGCCTGCGAGGCGGTGTAGTAGCCCTGCGAGAAGTCGACGACGCCTTCCCGCTCGGGCGTGACCGAGATCTGGTTGATGTCGAAGTCGAACTTCTTCGCGCCCGGCGTGTAGGAGGTGTTGAACGCCTGCTTGATCCAGACGACGTCGTCCTTCGCGAACCCGAGCTGCTCGGCGACGGCGTAGGCGACCGCCGACTCGAAACCCTTGCCGTTGCTCGGGTCGTTGTCGGAGAACCACGGCTCGTACGCCGGGGAGTCGGTGCCGATGGTCAGCTTGCCGTCCTGCTTCAGCGGCAGGTCCGCCGCCTTACAGGAGGCGGGTGCGCCGCCTTCGGCGCTGGTCTCACCCTCGCTGCCGCAGGCGGTGAGCCCGGCAGCGAGAGCCAGCGGAGCGACGAGCAGGGCAGCGAGGCGAGTGCGCACGCGCGGAATCGGCATGATCGGAATCGTAAGGGGTCCGGGCACTAGCCGCTTCTTATTACTCATGAGTAGCATACGTCCATGGCGTACGAATCCCTCCTCTCCCCACTCACGATCGGGTCGCTCACCCTGCGCAACCGGGTGGTGATGGGGTCGATGCACACCGGGCTCGAGGACCACGCGTGGGACATCCCGAAGCTGGCGGCCTACTTCGCCGAACGGGCCAGGGGAGGCACCGGGCTGATCATCACCGGTGGCTACGCACCCAACAAGCGCGGCTGGCTGAAGCCGTTCGCCAGCGAGATGAGCTCGCGGCTGCACGCCGCCCAGCACCGTCGGGTCACCGGTGCGGTGCACGAGGAGGGCGGCGCGATCGCGATGCAGGTGCTGCACGCGGGCCGCTACGCCTACACCCCGTTCTCGGTCAGCGCCTCCGCGCTGAAGGCGCCGATCAACCCGTTCAAGCCCTCGGCCCTCTCCGACAAGGGCGTCGACTCGACCGTCACCGACTTCGCCAAGAGCGTCGCGCTGGCCAAGCGGGCCGGCTACGACGCCGTCGAGATCATGGGCTCGGAGGGCTACCTGATCAACCAGTTCCTCACCGAGCGCACCAACCAGCGTGAAGACCGCTGGGGCGGCTCGGTGACCAACCGGATGCGCTTCCCGGTGGAGATCGTGCGCCGCGCCCGCGAGCTGGTCGGCGACGACTTCCCGATCATCTTCCGGCTCTCGATCCTCGACCTGGTCGAGGACGGCCAGACCTGGGAGGAGACGATCGAGCTCGCCTACGCGCTCCAGGACGCCGGCGTCTCGGTGCTCAACACCGGCATCGGCTGGCACGAGGCCCGGGTGCCCACGATCATCACCCAGGTGCCCCGCGGCGCCTGGCTCGACATGACCGCGCGGCTCAAGGCCGAGGTGTCGGTGCCGGTCTGTGCCTCCAACCGGATCAACACCCCCGAGCTCGCCGAGTCGGCGATCGCCGAGGGCAAGGCCGACCTGGTCTCGATGGCCCGGCCGCTGCTCGCCGACCCCGAGTTCGCCAAGAAGACCGCCGAGGGCCGCACCGACGAGATCAACACCTGCATCGCCTGCAACCAGGCCTGCCTCGATCACGTCTTCGCCAACAAGGCCGCCTCCTGCCTGGTCAACCCGCGCGCCGCGCGCGAGACGACGCTGGTGCTCGCGCCGACCAAGCTGAAGCAGAAGGTCGCCGTCGTCGGTGCCGGGCCGGCCGGTCTGGCCGCAGCCACCTCCGCCGCCGAGCGCGGCTTCGAGGTCACCCTCTTCGAGAGGTCCCCCGAGCTCGGTGGCCAGTTCCGCCTGGCGATGGCCGTGCCCGGCAAGGAGGACTTCAAGGACACGCTGCGCTACTTCACCCGTCGTCTGGAGGTGCTCGGCGTCGAGGTGCGCCTCGGCACCGAGGCCACCACGGCCGACCTGGAGCGCTTCGACCACGTCATCGTCTCGACCGGTGTGACGCCTCGGGTGCCGCAGATCGCCGGCTCCGACGACGACCGGGTCGTGACGTACGCCGACGTGCTGGCCGGCCGGGTCGTGCCGGGCCGCCGCGTGGCGGTGATCGGCGCCGGTGGCATCGGTGTCGACGTGTCGGCCTGGCTGACCCACCAGCCCGAGACCATGGACGAGTGGAAGGCCCGTTGGGGCGTCGGCGACCCCGCGACCGCCCGTGGCGGCCTCACCACCCCGGTGCTCGACGCGCCCGCCCGCCAGGTCACCCTGTTGCAGCGCAAGACCACCCCGATCGGGATCGGCCTCGGCAAGACCTCCGGCTGGGCCCACCGTGCCCACCTGAAGCAGGACGGCGTCAAGCAGGTCCGGGGCGCGACGTACGACAAGATCGAGGCCGGCGACGACGCGCTCACCCTCCACTACGCCGTCGACGGCGAGCCCCGGTCGCTCGAGGTCGACCACGTGGTCATGTGCGCGGGCCAGGAGTCGGTGCGCACCCTGTGGCCCGAGGCCGACGCCGACATGCAGGGCGCCTACCAGAACTGGCACCTGATCGGTGGCGCCGACGTCGCCGCCGAGCTCGACGCCAAGCGCGCCATCAAGCAGGGCACCGAGGTCGCCGCCGGCCTCTGACCCGCCGGGCGGTGACCCGATAACCTCGGGCACATGAGCGACTCGGCCAACGAAAACTGCCTGTTCTGCAACATCGTCGCGGGCAACATCCCCTCGACGAAGGTCTACGAGGACGACGAGACGTACGCCTTCATGGACATCGCGCCGGCCTCCGAGGGCCACGTCGTGGTGGTGCCGAAGACGCACACCAAGGATGTCTTGGAGGCCGACCCGGCGGTCTATGCGGCGACCGCGAAGGCCGCCCAGACGGTCGCGAAGCGGGCCGTCGAGGTGCTGAACGCCGACGGCGTGAACGTGCTCAACAACTGCGGGTCGACCGCGTGGCAGACCGTGTTCCACCTGCACTTCCACGTGATCCCGCGCTACACCGACAAGTCCAAGGACTCCCTCACGCTGCCGTGGATCCCGAAGCCGGGCGACCTCGACGCGATCAAGGCGGTCGGCGAGAAGCTCGCCTTCTAGCCCGTCGGCTCAACCCGGCAGTTCAGCCCGTAGGGGCGCCTTCGGAGTGGGCGGCGACCAGGTCGGCGTACCACCCGAAGGAGCGCTTCGGCGTACGCACCCCGGCGTCGTCGACGTGCACCAGGCCGTACTTGCCGCCGACGCCGTCCTCCCAGTCCTTGCCGGTGAACGGGGCCTCCCAGCCGTCGCGGTCGAGCAGTGTGTAGGCGTAGAAGCCGCGCACGTCGACACCGCGCTCGATCGCGGCCGAGATCGCCTCCAGATGGGCCTCGAGGTAGTCGACGCGCGCCTGGTCGTCGACCACGCCGTTCTCCACCGGCGCGTCGTAGGCGGCGCCGCACCCGGTCAGCACGATCGGCGGCATCGCGGCGCGATAGCGGGATCGGGTGATGATCAGCCACTCCCGGAGCGCGGTCGGCACGACGCCCCAACCGGTGTCGGTGGCCGGGTAGCCGACGAGCGGCACCAGCCGGAACGGGAGGTCGTCGCCCTCGGCCGAGGCGCCGATACGTTGCGGCGCGAAGTAGTTGATGCCGTAGAAGTCGAGGGGTGAGCGGATCACCGCCATGTCGCCGGGCATCACGACGTCGTCGGCGAGACCGGCGATGTCGCGCGGGTAGCGGCCCATCAGCATCGCCTCCAGCGGCACGCCGTTCCAGGCGAGGTCGACCAGCTTGGCGGCGCCGACGTCGGCAGGATCCTCCGAGAGCGGCCAGATCGGCTCGTGGTGGGTCGCGCAGCCGACCGTCGTCGCTCCGGCCGTACGCAGCACCTGCACGCCCCGGCCATGTGCCAGGAGCAGGTGGTGCATCGCCGCGACGACTCCCCAGCCGGCGCGACGCCCGGGCGCGATCGTGCCCAGGCCGTAGCCGAGATAGGCGCCGACGTTGGGGTCCTGCACCGGCACCCACTCGGGCACCCGGTCGCCGATCAGCGCGGCGACCGCCTCGGCGTAGTCGCCGAACGCGTCGACGGTGGCCCGGTTGAGCCAGCCGCCGTCGGCCGCCAGGGGCTCCGGCAGCTCGCCGGCGTAGAGGGTGGCCGACGGGCGCAGGTCGGCCTCGAGCAGCTCGTCGACGAGACGGTCGTAGCGATCGCGGGCAGCCGCATCGAGGGCACCGCGCCCACCCGGCTGAAGCTCGCGCCAGGAGACCGCGAACCGGTATCCGGGTGCACCGAGACGTTTGAGCAGGTCAACGTCCTGCTCGCCCCCCGGCCGGGTGACGTCTGCAGTGCCGAACACGAAGCCTGTCGGAAACTTGGGAAACGCCACGGCACAATCATGACTGTGACTGCCCAGATCCGCCGAGGAACCGCCCGATTCACCGAACGTCCCCCTGGCCTCCGACCAGGAAGAATGACCTGGCACACCTACTCCTTCGGCCCCTTCTACGACCCTGACCGCATCGGCTTCGGGCCGATCGTGACCTACGACGAGCACCTGCTGCGCAACGGCGAGGGCTTCGACACGCACCACCATGCGGGAGTCACCATCCTGACCTGGCCGCTGTCGGGCGAGGTGACCCACACCGACTCGACAGGCACCACCGCGACCGTGGCGCCGGGACAGCTCGGCGTCTTCGCCAGCGGCGACGGCGTCGACCACTCCGAGGTCGCGTCGGCTGCCGGCACCCGGTTCATCCAGGCGTGGATCTCCGGGAGCACCGGCGACCCGACGTACGCCGTCCGCGACGTCGCCGCGCGTGAGGGCGAGTGGACCGAGGCGGTGCGCCTGGAGCAGGGCACGCTGTGGATCGGCCACGTCGGCTCCTCCGGCCCGGCCGAGATCACCCTCCCCGACGCGCGCCTGCGGCACCTCCACGTCGCCTCCGGCGCGCTGCTGCGCAGCGGCATGGCCGAGCCGCTCGCCGCCGGCGACGCCTACGAGATCACCGCCGACGAGGGCGCGGAGTCAACGCCGTTCACGATCAGCGCCGGGGTGCCGACCGAGCTGCTGCTGTGGTGCTTCGAGTAGCTCGCAGCCGAACCTTGCGGCGGTCGGCTCCGTACCTGATTTGGGTGATCAGAATTTGATTGTCGCTTGATCCTTCTGACCCTGACCGCACCTTGATCCCAGGCCGGCTGTCTCGAGGCGCCTGGCTCCTCATCACTCAGTGGGTTCAAAGGAGAAGTCATGTTCAAGAAGCTCATGGGACAGGTCCCGACCGTCGTCATCGCCGCCACCACCGCGGCCATCTTCGGCGGCGGTGGCGCCTACGCCGCCGCCCAGATCACGTCGGCACAGATCAAGGACCAGACCATCCAGTCCCGTGACATCGCCGCCCAGGGCGTCGGCACCTCGGAGATTCGCAACCAGACCATCGAGTCCGGCGACATCGGCGAGGCCGGCGTCGGTGCGTCCGAGATCCGCAACGGATCCATCACCAGCGCCGACATCAACGACTCCACCGAGAAGTACCTCAAGGGGCAGAGGGGCGACACCGGCGCGCCGGGCACTCCGGGCGCGCCGGGCACTCCGGGCGCACCCGGCAAGGACGGCGTCGTGTCGCCGATCTACTCGGACACCGAGCTCGTGACCGTGAAGGACGTCGGCGGCTCGTTCGGCAAGTTCACCGGAACCGTCCGCGCCACCCTGCTCGACACGATCGAGCTCACCCCCGGCACGTACGTCCTCTCCTCGGAGGGCTTCTTCCTCAACAACGACACCACCAGCGGCAAGACCCGGATGCAGCTCGCGGTCCGCGTGAACGACGGCACCGACTGGGGCAAGGACCTCGGCACCTGCTTCACCGGCGCGATCAGCACGCTGACCAACCGCGAGTCCCACTGCTCCTCCACCCGCGTGGTCGAGATCGCGGAGGGCGAGAAGGTCGACGTGTACGCCTTCGGCTACGCCGACGACCAGGGCAGCGCCGACAGCGGCAAGGTCGACGCCAAGTCCTTCGTGACGGCCATCCCGGTTCAGTGATCTGACCAGCCGAGGTCTCCTGCCCGGCTCAGGATGTGGGGGTGAGCCGGGCAGGCACTGAACAGCACGCACGAAGGTCAGGTGACCGCCGCGGGGGTGGCGGTCATCCGACCGTTTTCCAGAGGAACCGGTCAGTCGGCGGCGATCCCGACGTACGTCGTCTCCAGATACTCATCGATGCCCTCGAAGCCGCCTTCGCGGCCGAAACCGGACGACTTCATCCCGCCGAACGGCGCGGCCGGGTTCGACAGGAGCCCGGTGTTGACGCCGACCATGCCGTAGTCGAGCGACTCGGCCATCCGGATGGTGCGGGAGAGGTCGCGGGTGTAGACGTAGGAGGCCAGGCCGTACTCGGTCGCGTTGGCCTTCGAGACCGCCTCGTCCTCGGTGGTGAACGTCGTGATCGGCGCGACCGGGCCGAAGATCTCCTGGGCGTTGATCTCCGCGTCGGCGGGCACGTCGGAGAGCACGGTGGGCGTGAAGAAGTATCCGGGCCCCGACGGCGCCGAGCCGCCGGTGAGCACCTTCGCGCCGCCCTCGACGGCGGCGGAGACCAGCGAGGTCACCGAGTCGACGGCCTTCTCGTCGATGAGCGGCCCCACCTGCGTACCGTCGTCCTGGCCGCGGCCCACGACCAGCGCCCCCATCCGCGAGGCCAGCTTCGTGGCGAACTCCTCGGCGACGTCGGTGTGGACGAGGAAGCGGTTGGCGGAGGTGCAGGCCTCGCCCATGTTGCGCATCTTCGCGACCATCGCGCCCTCGACCGCGGCGTCGACATCAGCGTCGTCGAAGACGATGAACGGCGCGTTGCCGCCGAGCTCCATCGACATCCGCTGCAGGTTGTCGGCCGCCTGCTTCACGAGCGTACGGCCCACCGGCGTCGACCCGGTGAAGGAGATCTTGCGCAGCCGCGGGTCGGCCTGGACCGCCCGGGAGACCTGGGGTGCGGCGGTGGTGGTGACGACGTTGAGCACGCCGTCGGGCAGCCCGGCCTCGGCCAGGATGGCGGCCAGCGCCAGCATCGTCAGCGGTGTCTGCTCGGCCGGCTTGACCACCATCGTGCAGCCGGCGGCGATGGCCGGTCCGATCTTGCGGGTGCCCATGGCCAGCGGGAAGTTCCACGGGGTGACGAAGAAGCAGGGGCCGACAGGCTTGCGCACCGTCAGCAGCCGCGAGCCGCCGACCGGGTTCTCCATCCAGCGGCCGTGGATGCGCGGCGCCTCCTCGGAGAACCAGCGGAAGAACTCGTTGCCGTAGCTCACCTCGCCCTTGGCCTCGGCCACGGGCTTGCCCATCTCCAGGCTCATCAGGTGGGCCAGGTCGTCGGCCCGTTCATTGATCAGCTCGAACGCCGTGCGGAGGATCTCCGCCCGGGTGCGCGGTGGCGTCCTGGCCCAGGAGGCCTGCGCCGCGACGGCAGCGTCGAGCGCCGCGATCGCGTCGCCGACCGTGCCGTCGGCGACGCTGGTGAGCTCGGAGCCGTCCGCCGGGTCGAGGACGGCGAAGCTCGCGCCACCCTCCGCCTCGCGCCAGCTGCCGCCGATGAAGAGCCCGTGGTGCTCCGGTGCCAGAAGATCGAGTCCACTCATGACACCGATCAAACCACGCGAGCGATACGCGGCTCGTTGATCAACATCTTGTCAACGATTGATCACCAGTTCGACTGCAAAGAGCCGTACGCGTGACTCGCCGGAACAAGTCTGATTGTCTATCCGTGTCGACGTAGGGAGGGAGCACTTCCAAGCCTCGACCGGGCCTCGCGGCCGCAAGGCCGCCAGGCTCGTCCCTACAGCTCCTCTACCGTTCCCCCCGTCGGTGGAGAAGCACTGGGAACTCGAGAGTGGCCCGGCCTCTGGCCGGGCCACATCCCATTTGCGGGGTTGTCCGCTCAGCGCTCGTTGGCCATCCGCAGGAAGGCCTCGAGCAACGGCCCCGAGGTGGCCGCGCCGTTCTCGCCCTCGTCGACGTAGACGGCGACCGCGAGATCACCCTGCGCGGCGATCATCCAGGTGTGGGTCAGGCGCTTGCCGTTGCGGTCGAACTCCGCCGTGCCGGTCTTGGCGATGACCGGCTTGCCGGGCACGTCGAGCAGGCCGCGACCGGTGCCGTCGGTGACCACACCGCGGAAGATCGTACGCAGCTGCTCGGCCTCGTCCTCCGCGAGCGGCTCCACGCCGGACGGCTTCGCGACCTGGCCCTCGACGAGGTTGGGCACCACCGTGTGGCCGGCCTGGATCGACCCGATCACGGAGGCCATCACGAGCGGCGAGGCGAGCACCTTGCCCTGTCCGATCAGGTCGGCGGCGTGCTCGGTGTCGCTGCCGGGCTCGGGGATCTGCCCGAAGTAGGAGGTGAAGCCGGCTTCCCGGTCGATGCCGAAGCCGAGGGAAGCGGCGGCCGAGGCGATCTCGGCGTGGCTGATCTCCTCGGCGGCACCGACCATCGCGGTGTTGCACGACTCGGCGACGGCATGGGCGAGGGTGATCTCGCCGATCGCGGACTTCGGGAACCAGGAGTCGTTGGTGAAGGTCTTGCCGTCGACGGTGGTCTTGGCCGGGCACTTGACCTGGCTGTCGGCGTTGAACCCCTTGCGCAGGAGCGCCAGGGTGGTGGCAGCCTTGAAGGTCGATCCCGGGGCGGCCTGGCCGTAGGTGGCCAGGTTCATCTTGTTGTCCTTGCCGTTGGCGGCGGCCAGCACGGCTCCGTCGCTGGGCCGGATGGCGACCAGGGCGCTCTCGGGCTTGACGCGCTTGAGCACCTTCTCCGCACTCTTCTGCAGCCCCTCGTCGAGCGTGATGGTCAGCGACTGACCGTCGACGGGGTCGGTGTTGTAGAGGTTCTTGAGCACCTCGCCCTTGTCGTCGACCACCGTGACCTGCAGGCCGGGTTTGCCGCTCAGCCGGTCGTCGTAGCGGGCCTGCAGCCCGGAGAGGCCGGCATGATCGCCCGGAAGGTAGGTGCCGGGCTTCTTCTTCATCATCTCCGCGGTCACCTCGCCGACGATGCCGACGACCGGGGAGGCGAACTGCTTGGTCGGACCGAGCGGGAGGGTGCGGTTGAGCATGGCGGCGCCCTTGATCTTGGCGATCCGGTCTCGCTTCGCCTTCGTCATCATCGGCTTGCGGATCGAGAGGGCCTCGACGAAGGCCTTGGCGCCGGCCGCTCTGACCCGCTTGGCGTAGCGCTTCGGGTTGATGTCGACGATCTTGGCGATGTCACGGGCGGCGGCCGGCGCCGCGACGGGGTCGATCAGCGTCTTGTCGATGCCGACCGTGACGACCGGGCGGTCGGCGATGAGGGTCGCGCCCGACGTGCTCATGATCTCGCCGCGCTGCTGCTGCACGGTCTCGACGTGGAGGCTTCGGCCCTCGGTGAGCACGGGCGAGACGACCGTCGGCTCCCAGACGAACTCCCACGTGTCGCCCTTCTTGGCGAGCTCGACCTCCGACTGGTAGGTCCACTTGCCTCCCGGCAGACCCCAAGCCCAGGTCAGCGTCGACTTGGCTCGGTCGGCACCGTTGCCGGTGAAGGTCGGCTTGGTCGCCGACACGTGCGGGGCGCCCAGCTTGCCGAACAGGTTGCCGGTGAGGTCACCGTATTCGTCGGCCACGGCGGCCGGGTCGGTCTTCGCGACGAAGTCGACGCTCGTGAACGTGCCGGTCTCCAGAGCCGAGGTCAGGGACGACATGCTCGGTCCGGGGTCCTTGGCCCCACCGCAGGCAGCAAGCAGCGGTAAAGCAACGGCAAGGGCCGTGATGCCCCGGAAGACTCGCATGGAACGGTTCTATCAGCCGCGACCCCAACAGTGGGTTACACCTCCTCAACGCGGGAGTTGTGAAGCTGGGCACGACCGGTCCGGCCGCGCCCAGCTTCACCACCCGGGTCAGTGGGTCGCCAGCCAGGCGTCCAGGTCGACGCCGCGCTCGTCGGCGAGCTTCTCCAGGAGCTCACGGCTCGGGGGCTGGAACACCTCCGGCTCGATGTGACGGTCACGGGCGGCGTACGTCCTCTGCTTGGCCGCCTGTGCCGGACCGGCCGCCTCTGCGTCGGCGATCACCGCCGGGCTCGTGGCGGTGGCGGCGCCGGTGAGCGGAGGGCTCACCAGCGGTGTGAAGCCGTCGCGGTGACCGGCCGCGTTGGCGTGATACGACTCCTCGATCGGGCTGGAGAGCCCGTTGACCCACTCCACGTCGTCACAGACCGCGTGACCGGTGAACCGGCTGATCGGGTTGACGTACGTGAAGCCGGCAGCGCTCGCGCGGGAGGCCGTGGTGTCGTTGAGCAGCACCGCGGTGTCGTTGAGGAGGGCTTCGTCCTCCGGGCTGAAGTAGGTGCCCGCGTTGCAGTCCTCGCCCATGAAGAGCTTCGGATAGCCCACGACCACCACCTTCGCGCCGGGTGCGCGCGAGCTGATCTGGGAGTAGAGGTTGCCGAGGCTGCCGGGCAGCGTGTTGCGGATGTAGTTCTGAGCGCCGGCGACCGCGCCGGGGCAGTCGCTCGCCCAGGCCGGCAGAGCGCACTCGGTGACCACGTCGACGAAGCCGGCGTCGTTGCCGCCGATCGAGATCGTGACGAACTTGGTCGAGGTCGACAGGGCGCTGATCTGGTTGTTGGTGACATCGGGGACTCGCGCGCCCGAGCAGGCGCGGAAGTTCAGCGAGTAGCCCTTCGCCGCGGAGATCAGGCTCGCGTAGGCCAACGGCGAACGCTTGCAGGTGGTGCCGTCGTCGATGTAGCTCCGGGTGCCGACTCCTGAGGCGTAGGAGTCGCCAAGTGCTACGTAGGGCTCGCCAGCTGCTGCTGAAGCGGAGCTCGAAGCGATGTGCACTGCTGAAGCGGAGCTCGAAGCAATGGGCACCGCTGCTGAAGCTGGCGATCCGGAGGCGGCGGCCAGGCCGGCGCCGAGGAGGGAGAGGGTTGTGAGGGAGACCGCGAGGCGGACTTTGGACAGGCGGAAGGTCGAACCGATCATGGCAACTCCCGAGGTCCGGGGCCACCGGTCGGTGGCCCGTTCACTATTCGGTTCTACGCCTTCTTCCGCCTGCCCGCAGGCCTTCGTTGCACGTTTTACCTGACTCCTGGAATCCGTTTACCTCGGGTTGCCTTCGATGTTCTGCAGCCGAGGCAGGGCTCGATCGAGCCAGCCGGGAAGCCACCAGGCACCCGCGCCGAGGAGCCGCATCACCGCCGGGACCACCAGGCAACGTACGACGAGGGCGTCGAGCAGCACCGCCACCGCCATCACGAAGCCCATCTCCTGCAGCATCCGGTCGGGGCTGAACCAGAAGGCGCCGAAGACCACCACCATGATCGCGCCGGCCGCGGTGATGACACCGCCGGTGTTCGCCAGGCCCTCGCGCACGGCCTCCTGCGCGTCGCCGCTGCGCAGCCACTCCTCGCGCATCCGCGAGATCAGGAAGACCTCGTAGTCCATCGAGAGCCCGAAGACGATCGCGAACGTCATCACCGGCAGGAAGGCCTCGATCGGCCCCGGCTCGACACCGAGCAGCCCCTCCTGGAAGACGTACGTCATCGCGCCCATCGAGGCGCCGATCGAGATCAGGTTGAGCACGGCCGCCTTGATCGCCACCGCGACCGAGCGGAAGACGCACATCAGCAGCAGCGCGGAGAGACCGACCACGAGACCGATGAAGAGCGGCAGCTTCTTGCCGACCGCGTCGGAGTAGTCGATCAGCGCCGCGGTGGAGCCGCCGACGAGCACGTCGTCGCCGAGGTCTTCGCGCAGATCCTTGACCAGCTCGGTGGTCGCCTCGTCCTGCGGGCCCGTCTCCGGGAAGGCGATCGAGGTGAACACCGCGCCGTCGTCCGACGGCTGCGGCGGCGTCACGGCGGCCACACCGGCGTACGCCTGGGTCTTCTCGTACGCCGCGGCGGCCTGCGCCTGCGAGCCCTCGGTCACGACCACGAGCGGGCCGTTGGCGCCGGGCCCGAACTTGTCGCTGACCAGGTCGTATGCCTTGCGCGTCGTCGAGGAGGCGTCATCGTTGCCGGCGTCGGCGAAGCCGAGCTGGAGGCCGAGCACGGGAGTCGCGAGGGCTCCGAGGGCGACCAGGGAGACGAGCAGCGCCACCCACGGGTGCCGCTGCACCCCACGCGCCCACGCCCGCCAGCCGCGGCCGGGCTCGCGACGGGACCGGGCCGCGTGGCGGCGTACGGACTTCTCCAGGCGCTTGCCGAAGAGCGTGAGCAGTGACGGGAGCAGGGTGACCGCGGCGATCATCGTCATCGCAACGGTGAGCGCGACGCCGAGCACGACGCCCTGGATCGAGGTCAGCTGCAGCACGTAGAGGCCACAGAGCGCCAGGATCACGCTGACGCCGGCGAAGAGCACGGAGCGGCCGGCGGTGTCGATGGCGGTCGCGGCGGCGTCCTCACGGGTGGCGCCGTGGAGCAGCTCGCTGCGGTAGCGGGAGAAGACCAGCAGCGCGTAGTCGATGCCCACGCCGAGCCCGACGATCATCAGCATCGGCGCGGTGTAGTCGGGGATCGTGGTCACGTGGGAGAGCAGCGTGACCACGCCGAAGGTCGTGCCGACCGCGAAGATCGCAGTGATCAGCGGCAGGCTCGCGGCCAGGAACGAGCCGAACATGAACAGCATGACCACGAGGGCCGCCAGCATCCCGATCCCTTCCGAGCTGCCGCCCTCGCCCTCGTTGACTTCGCGCATCGAGTCGCCCGCCATCTCGACCTGGAGGTCGCCGGCCGAGGTGTCGTCGGCCAGCTCGAGGAACGGCTCGTAGGTGCTGATCGGCAGCTCGCCCGGCTCGGCATCCATCACGACGGTGACCAGTGCGGTCGTGCCGTCCTCGCTCACCGAGCCTCGCTGCGGGTCGGCGGGCTCGACGGTCTCGACGTGCGGGAGCGCGGCGAGGTCGGCGACCAGGTCGTCGACGGCTTGCCGGTCGGTGTTCCAACCGCGCTCGTCATGGATGACCGCGCGCACCTCGTCACCGTTCGATCCGCCGTGCTTCGCCTGCAGCTCGGCCATCTCCTGCGACTGGGTGCCCGGGATGTCGAAGGAGTTGCGGTAGTCGTCGCCGATGCCTTGCGCGGCCGCCGTCACACCCACCAGGACGACCACCCACAACAGCAGGGCGGTCCAGTGATGGCGTTGCGAGAAGGACGCCAGCCGCCGCAGCGGGCTGGGTCTCGGGGTGGTCTGGATGGTCATCATGTCTCCTTGTCGCTTATGCCTGGCTACGTGTAGACAGACAACATGTACGGAGACAATGTACGTCGGGCTGTGTAGGCTGTCTACATGAAAGCCGACGCCCTCCGTGGCCACCTCGACTCGCTGATCCTGGCCGTCGTCGAGAAGCAGCCCCTTCACGGCTACGCGATCATCGAGGCGCTGGCCGCTCGCAGCGGTGGCGAGCTCGACCTCCCCACCGGCACCATCTACCCCGCCCTGCGCCGCCTCGAGAAGGCCGGCTATCTCGACAGCTCCTGGTCAGAGGTCGGCGGCCGCAAGCGCCGCACCTACGAGCTCTCCCGCGCCGGCCACAAGGCCCTCGCCGCCCACCGCCAGGAGTGGAAGACCTTCGCCACCGTCGTCTCCGACGTGCTCGGCCCTGCCTGATCCCCCTCCCTCCGCTGTCCACCTCCGCCGAGAAGTCACCCCTGCAGGCCGAGGAGTCACTCCTGCAGGTCGAGTGGGTACCAGGCACCAGGGCTGCTCCGGCGTCGTTTCAGGGTCGTCCCTGATGCGCCCGAGGTCACCTGCGACCGACGATCAGCCCATGAGCGCAGTCGACGTCTACCTAGCGGACCTGCGTGCCGCCATCCCCGGCCCCAGCTGGACCCGACGCGATCTGCTGCGCGAGGCCGGCGGCCACCTCGAAGACGCGACCGAGGCGTACGCCACCGCCGGCTACTCGACCATGGAGGCCGAGACCCTCGCACTGCGCGACTTCGGCTCGGTCGACGAGGTCGCCCCCGGCTTCCGGGACACCGTCGCGATCGGTGCTGCGCGGCGTACGGCGATCCTGCTCGTGCTCGTCATGATCCCCCAGACGGTCCTCTGGGACGGACGGATCGACCTCGGCGCCAGCGCCGGCGCGGCGGCACCCGACGGAGGCCTCTTCCACGTGCTCGACACCCTCATCGGTTACGTCGGCACCGCGGGCACCATCGGCGCGGTCATCGCGCTCGTGGCGACCGCGATCGGTCAGCGCTGGCTCCCGATCGGCGCTCGCACCGCTCGCCTGACCGCGGCCTGGTCGCTGGCCACGGCCCTCGCGATCCCGGTGATCGGCTTCACGATGCTCACCCTCACCGGCGGACTCACCGTCATGCTCGCGATGAGCGCGATCGCCTTCATGGCCATCCCGTTCGCCCTGGTCGCCGTCTCGGCCCAGCGCACCCTCGCCGCCTGCTGAGACCCACCCGCCGAGGCGTCACTCCCGCAGGCCGAAAGGTCAACTCTGCAGGTCGAGAAGTCACACCAGTGACTTCTCACCCTGTAGGAGTGACGCCTCGGCCTGCGGGAGTGACTTCTCAGCCTGCAGGGGTGACCTCTCGGCAGAGCGCAGGAGGATCAGGTCAGTCGAACTTGCGCTTCTGGCGCGGCTTGCGGGGCCGGTCGTTGGAGTCGCCGCGACCACCGTGGCGGGGGCCGCTCTTGTCGAAGCGACCGCCGGAGCGGCGTACGGGACCGCCGGAGTCCTCGGAGAGCTCGATGAGCTTGCCGGAGATGCGGGTCGACTCCAGGGCCTTCCAGGTCTCGGGGGCGAGGTCGGCGGGGAGCTCGACGAGCGAGAAGTCGTTGCGGATGGAGATGTTGCCGAAGTCGGCGCGACGCAGGCCGCCCTCGTTGGCGATGGCGCCGACGATCTGGCGCGGCTCCACGCGGTGACGCTTGCCCACCTGGATCTTGTACGTCGCGAGCGGCTGCCCGGTGTGGCGCGACGTACCGGTCTCCCGGCGCGCCCCCGAGCCACGGTCGTCGCGGTCGCGACGTCCACGACGGTCGTCGTAGGCGGGCTTCTCGGGCTCGGGCTCGAGGAGCAGCGGCTCCTCGCCGTGGAGCACCGCGGCCAGAGCGGCAGCGACGTCGACCTCGGGGATGTCGTGCTCCTCGACGTAGTGGCGCACCACGTCGCGGAAGAACTCGATCTTCTCGCCCTCCTGGAGAGCGGCGGTGATGCCGTCGTCGAAGCGCGAGAGGCGGGTCGCGTTGACCTCGTCGACCGACGGCAGGTTCATCTGCTTCGGCGATGCCTTGGTGTGCTTCTCGATCGCGCGCAGCAGCCAGCGCTCGCGCGGGGTGACGAACGAGATCGCGTCGCCGGTGCGGCCGGCGCGACCCGTACGACCGATGCGGTGCACGTAGGCCTCGACGTCGGTCGGCAGGTCGTAGTTGACGACGTGGGAGATCCGCTCGACGTCGAGACCGCGAGCCGCGACGTCGGTGGCGACCAGGATGTCGAGCGACCCGTCCTTGAGCTGGTTGACGGTCTTCTCGCGCTGGGCCTGAGCGATGTCACCGTTGATCGCGGTGGCCGCGAAGCCCCGCGCACGCAGCTTCTCGGCGAGCGACTCGGTCTCCGACTTGGTGCGGGTGAAGACGATCATGCCCTCGAAGTTCTCGACCTCGAGGATGCGGGTGAGCGCGTCGACCTTCTGGGGGTAGGACACCATCAGGTAGCGCTGGGTGATGTTGGAGGCGGTCTGGGTCTTCGCCTTGACCGAGATCTCCTTGGCGTCGCGCAGGTACTTCTTCGAGAGCCGGCGGATCTGGGAGGGCATGGTCGCCGAGAAGAGCGCGACCTGCTTGTCCTCAGGAGTGTCGGCGAGGATCGTCTCGACGTCCTCCGCGAACCCCATGTTGAGCATCTCGTCGGCCTCGTCGAGCACCAGGAAGCGCAGCTGGGAGAGATCCAGCGTGCCCTTCTCGAGGTGGTCCATGATCCGGCCGGGGGTGCCGACGACGACGTGCACGCCGCGGCGCAGCGCGGTCAGCTGCGGGCCGTAGCCCTGGCCGCCGTAGACCGGCAGGATGCGTACGCCGTCGAGGTTGGTCGCGTAGCGCTCGAACGCCTCGCACACCTGCAGCGCCAGCTCACGCGTCGGCGCGAGCACCAGCGCCTGCGGAGCGTTCTGGTAGACGTCGAGGTTGGAGAGCACCGGCAGCGCGAACGCGGCGGTCTTGCCGGTGCCGGTCTGCGCGAGGCCGACGACGTCGTGACCCTCGAGCAGCGAGGGGATCGTCGCGGCCTGGATCGCCGACGGCGTCTCGTAGCCGAGCGCCTTGACGGCGTCGAGCACACCGGCGGAGAGACCGAGTGAGTCGAAGGTCGGACCCTGCTGCGCCTCCACGCCGGACTCGCCGCCGGCCGCCTCGGGCGCGGGAGGGGTGGATACGGCAGAATCAGCGTCGGTGCTCACCATCCAACGGTAGGCCCATATAGCACGTTCTCTGCATTCCTCGCCGCGGTGGCCCCGATCACGTGCCGACAGTCAAGATCCGTTCAAGCCGCCGCTCGATGCGGCGGGAATCGACCTGCGACTTCAGATCAGCAGACGTACGCCACCCCGACCGCTCATAGAACGCGATCGCCCGGGCGTTGTCCTGAAGCACCCAGAGTTCGAGCGTGGTGACGCCCACCGAGCATGCGTACGCATCCACCTCTGCCAGCACGCGCCCACCCGTCGACGCCAGGCACCGATCGTCCTGCGCGGAGCAATCGCCAGCAAATCGATTACCAGATGGTCCGCGAATCAATCAATAGACCCACCGCGGATCCATCAGTAGATGAGAAATCTGCGGATACACTGACGGCGTGAACGACATCCTCCCGCTGGCTACGTGTCGTTCGGGGCGCGGCCTCGGATCATCGACGAGGTGCAACGAGGCGGCGACGACCTACTCCTTGCGATCAACGAGTGCGCTGATGGCGACAACTCACCGGGTCAGTTCGTTCTTTCCGGATCATCCAGATTCCTGACCGTTCCGACGCTCTCAGAGTCGTTGGCAGGCCGAGCCGTGTTTCTCGACCTCTGGCCGTTGAGCGCTGCTGAACGCACCGGCTCCGTCGTTGACACGCCCGCCGCGCTGTTCGACCCGTCGGGATTCACCTCCCGCGACCTGCTCTCACCCTGGGACCGAGACCAGTACTTCGACTTGATCCGATCGGGCGGATATCCGGAGGCGATCCGTGTGCCCGAGTCTGTCCGCGACGCATGGTTCGACTCGTACGTCTCAACAGTGACGCTGCGGGATGTGGCAAGTTTCGCCGACATCCGCAACGCGAGCGCGGTTCCGCAGCTTCTGAGCCTGGTCGCGGCACGTTCCGGCAGTCAGCTGGTCCTGACCGACCTGGCAAAGAGCATGCACCTCGCACAGAACACCGCGCGGGGACTACCTCGGCTATCTCGAGATCGTGTTCCTCACCGCGAGCCTTCCGGTGTGGTCGACCAACCTCAGCTCTCGGCTGATCAAGACCCCGAAAGCGTACGTGACCGACACCGGGCTAGCCGCTTCTCTTCTCGGTGTCGATGAGAGCGTCGCCGAGCCCGGACATCCCCAGGCGGGCCAGCTCGTCGAGACTCTCGTCTTCACCGAGCTCACCCGCCAGCTCACCACCAGCAGCGCTCGTGCGAGCCTCAACTACTTTCGAGATCGTGAGGGCCGCGAGGTCGACTTCGTCCTCACCAAGCGAGACGGGAGCATCGTCGGCATAGAGGTCAAGGCCAGCGCTACGGCGAAGGTCGACTCGTTCAAGCATCTGGCCTGGATGCGTGACAAGTACGGCGAGAAGTTTCGTGCGGGCTACGTGCTCTATCTGGGTTCGGAGATCCGGCCCTTCGGCGACCGACTCACCGCGGTGCCACTATCCGCACTCTGGGAAGGTCGGCGATTGCTCTGAACGGCGTCAGGAGGCGATGACCTCGTCGCCGACGGCGATCTCTCCGGGGTGGACGACGGCGAGGTGCACCGCTGCCCACACCTTGCCGTCCCAGCGGCGGTGCCGGGCGAGCGTACGCAGCGGGTCCTTGCCCGACTCCAGGGTCTCGGCGTCGATGGTGGTCATCACGCAGCGGTCGATCCGCTCGGCGACACGGAACCTGGCGCCGCCGATCGCAACCTCCTGCCAGCCGTCCTCGGCGAACGGCTCGGGGACGCCCTCGACGAGCAGATTGGCGCGAAACCGTCCGGCCGGGACGTCGTCGTCGGCCCAGGCATCGACCTGGCCGACCGACGCATCCGAGATGAGCGACACCGGCGAGGAGTCGTGGAAGGCGGCGTGCTCCCCGGGCCGGAACTTGTCCGGGTTCATCGCCCGCCTCGTCGGCTCGGCACACCACATCAGTCGCAGGTCGTCGCGGCCGAGCACCTTCCGCAGCCAGCTGTCGGCCGTCTCGCCGACAGCCCGCGCCGTGAGCTGCTTCCGGAAGAAACGTACGCCGACGGTCGGCGCGTCCTCGTCGGGCGCCGTCACCTCCAGCGGGTCCGCCCCCGGGCCGCTCAGCGTCAGGTCCACGCCCGTCGGGCCACCGGTCGCCGGGGTCTCCGCCACGATCTCGAACAGCGACCGCAGCTCTCGAGCCGTGACCAGCTTGTCCCTGCCGTCGACCACCATCCACTCGCGGTCGCCCACGATCCCGGTGCGGCCGACGTACGCCGCCTCGACCGGCCTGATCGCCGTCGACTTCACCGGATGGACGTTGATCCCTGCCAGGTGCATGCGGCCCATTGAATCGGACCCGGCTACTCGACCGTGACCGATTTTGCGAGGTTGCGGGGCTTGTCGACGTCGTGACCGAGCGCCTTGGCCGCATGGAAGGCGATCAGCTGGAGCGGGATCGTCATCAGGATGGGGTCGAGCTCGACCTCGTTCTTCGGTACGTCGACGCGCAGCGCGTCGAGCTCGCCGAGGTCGACGTCGGGGTGGGTGACCACGACCAGAGGCCCGCGGCGGGCGTCGATCTCGTGCAGCGCTGCGACGTTGCGGTCGGTGAGCTCGTCCTGCGGCACGATCGCTACCGTCGGCACCTCCGCCGAGATCAGCGCGAGCGGACCGTGCTTGAGCTCGGAGGTCTGGTAGGCCTCGGCGTGCCGGTAGGAGATCTCCTTCAGCTTCTGGGCGCCCTCGCGGGCGACCGGGTAGCCGCGTACGCGCCCGATGAAGAACATCGACTCCGCCTCGGCCAGGCGCGCTGCGATCTCCTCGAGATGCGACTCGCTCTTGAGCACCTCCTCGATCTGGGCCGGCAGCGCCTGCAGGCCCGCGATGAGCCGCTTGCCGTCGGCGATCGAGAGGTCGCGTACGCGGCCGAGCTGGAGCGCGAGCAGCGAGAACGCGACGTACATGTTGGTGAGCGCCTTGGTCGAGGCCACCGCGATCTCCGGGCCGGCGTGGAGGTAGATGCCGCCGTCGACCGCCCGCGCGATCGCCGAGCCGACGACGTTGACGACGCCGAGCACCCGGCCACCCTTGCGCTTGATCTCCTGCACGGCGAGCAGCGTGTCGATGGTCTCGCCGGACTGGGAGACGACGACGTAGAGGGTGTCGGGCTCGATGATCGGGTTGCGGTAGCGGAACTCGGAGGCGGCCTCGGCGTCGGCGGGGACGCGGGCGAGCTCCTCGATCAGGCCGGCACCCATCTGGCCGACGTAGTAGGCCGACCCGCAGCCGAGGATCTTCACCCGGCGGATCGCCCGCAGCTCGCGCGGATCCAGGTTGAGACCGCCGAGATGCGCCGTGCCGAACCGCTCGTCGAGCCGCCCGCGCAGCGCCCGCTCGACAGACGACGGCTGCTCCAGGATCTCGGTGAACATCCGCGGCTCGTCGGCGAGCTCGCCGTATTCGAAGGCCGACGGGTCGACGTCGACCTCGCGGGCCGTCGTCGTGGTCGTGGTCAGGTCCTGGCGGAACGTCGTGAAGCCGGTGGCGGTGACGGTGGCCAGCTCGCCGTCGTCGAGGTGGGCGACGGTGGTCGTGTGGCGTACGACCGCGGCCAGGTCGGAGGCGACGTACATCTCGCCGTCACCCACGCCGACGATCAGCGGTGAGCCGTTGCGGGCCACGACCATGCGGTCGGGGAAGTCGGCGTGCACGACCGCGAGACCCCAGGTGCCCTCGATCTGGGCCAGCACGTCGACGACCTTGGCCTCGAGGGTGTCGGCCGTCGAGGCCGCGACGAGGTGGGCGAAGACCTCGGTGTCGGTGTCGCTGGCGAGCTCGACACCCGCCTCGGTGAGCCGCTCGCGCAACGATGCGGCATTGTCGACGATGCCGTTGTGCACGACGGCCACGCGACCGTCGGCGGAGACGTGCGGGTGGGCGTTGGCGTCGCTGGCCGGGCCGTGGGTCGCCCACCGGGTGTGGCCGATGCCGACCTTGCCGGCGAACCGCTTCGGCAGGGCATCGACCAGATCGCGTACGCGGCCGGCCTTCTTCACCACCTGCAGCCTGCTGCCCAGCACCGCGACGCCCGACGAGTCATAGCCGCGGTGCTCCAGCCGCGCCAGGCCCTCGGTGAGCAGGCCGACCGCCTGCTGGGGGCCGACGTATCCGACGATTCCGCACATTGCTCTGTCCTTCTCTCCGTGGCTATCCGTAGATGAGCCGTCGCAGCTGTCGTTCGGTGAGCCGGGGCGCAGCGACGACCCGCGCCCGCAACTCCTCGGCGAGCAGCGCGAAGATCGCATCGTTCTTCGCGCCATAGGTCTTCAGCTGAGCGTGCCGACGACGTACGTAGGCCTCGACCGGTTCGTCGAAGTAGGCCACCACGTCTTCGATCACACGGGCCGCCTCGGTGGGCGAGAGCCCGGTGGTGGCGACCACGTGGTCGATCAGCGCTTGCTCGGCGTTCACGGAGCAACTGTGAAGCACCCCAACCAGAGTCACAAGTTTCTGCCCGATATCGGGCAAGATCAGCCAGTTCACGCTCAAGTGGGGAGCGAAGGCCACATTCACTGCTGCAGAGCACCCGCAGGTGGGGCGCAACGACCGACATCTGCGATTACTTGGACATTCCAGTGGGGGTGAGGTACCTTTGGTGAACACAAGGTGAACAGGAGGTGTCTGATGAACGGAAACAAGGTGACCGGCAAGCTCGAGCTGCGCTGGCTTCCCGTCGTCGACCGCCGCGGCCGTAAGCACATGGAGGCCCGCTGGGTCGAAGTCAGTGCGCCCGCGACCACGCGTCACGCCGCCTGAGACCAAGCACTTCAAAGGCCCGCTCCCTTCAGGGGAGCGGGCCTTCGTCATTTAGGGATAGCGTTGTCACTGCAACCAATTTCTCCGGTTGCCGCCAGATTGCCCACGAGAGCGGGAACATTGGCGGAGCCTTCCCTGTTACGATAATTGCAGATTCAACCAATTCTTCCAGGAGCTTTCCCACCATGGGCATTTTCAGCAAGAAGGACGCGGCCCCGGCCGACACCGAGTTCGACGCACCCACCGCCGCCATCGAGGACATCTCGGGCGACTACACCCTTGACCCCACCCACACCCGCCTGGGCTTCTCGGCTCGCCACGCGATGGTGACCACGGTGCGTGGCGCGTTCAAGGAGTTCGACGGCACCGCGACGATCGACACCGCCGAGCCGGCCAACTCCAAGGTCTCGCTCACCATCAAGGCCGACTCCGTCGACACCGGCAACGCCGACCGCGACGGTCACCTGCTCTCCGGCGACTTCTTCGAGAACGAGACCCACCCCAACATCACCTTCGCCTCGACCGCGGTCGAGTTCGACGGTGAGACCTGGAACATCACCGGCGACCTGACCATCAAGGGCAACACCAACTCGGTCACCGTCCCGTTCGAGCAGACCGGCTCCGCCAAGGACCCGTTCGGCAACATCCGGGTCGGCTTCGAGGGCGCCGTCGCGATCAACCGCACCGACTGGGGCCTCTCCTTCAACGCCGCTCTCGAGACCGGCGGCGTGCTCGTCTCCGAGAAGATCAAGCTCGAGTTCGACATCTCGGCCATCAAGGTCGGCGCCGAGGCCTGAGCCTCGCGGCGCTTGCCGAAGACTTCGTCGGGGCCACCGGGAATGTCCCGGTGGCCCCGACGCATGTCGCGAGCAGATCAGTCCTGCACGTAGTAGCGCTTCTCCACGCCGATACGGCCGGTGCCGACGACGTCCACCGACGAGGTGTCACCGGTGACACCTCCGGCGAATCCGAGGTGATCGTCGCCGAGGCGAGCACCGCGACCGAGAGGACCGCCGGTGTCGTCATGGTGGACCACGCCACCTGCGTTGTGACCGAGCGGCGACTCGAGGTGGGCCCGACCACTGCCCACGACCGTCGTCCCGTCCGTCGTCGCCGTCACCGCGGCGTCGCTTCCGAGCGCGGCGCCCCCGACCGTCACCGGACCCGCCGGCCCGCGGTCGGGCTGCCGGATCGGCTCATCCCCCTGTGCCGCGTGCGCGCCTCCCGCACCGGCAGCGACGAGACCACCCGCGATGAGGGTTGCCGCCAGCGACCTGCGAAGTCCCCCGAGAATCTTCGAGCTCAATGCCTTCTCCTGACGTGAGTTGCGTGGCCTGCAGCCAAGCGCTCCCGAGTTCGGCCTGGATCAGACCCTTCGCTGCTTTTTACGTGCTTCTGAGCAGCGACGTTGCAGTTGGTCGCCGAATACGCCCCAGACGCCTCCGAAGCCCCGAGGGGACTCTGCTCCTCCACCATCAGGGCTTCGGGCCACGCACGCCCTAGCGGCCAGCCCGGTCACCTCGCGTCCCGCACTCGTCGCAGGGAGGCCGCCGATCAGCGCTTCGGTCCACTGACGACGCACACGAACAACGTCCCCCGCTCCGCACCACGACCTCGGTGAGGCAGGTCACACGCGACCCTTGCGGACGACCAGGGGCGTCTGCCAGTGTATGCGTATGCATATGAACCCCGAAGACAAGCAGCTCATCCCCGGGCCCTTCCACGTCATCAAGGAGCCCCCCGGCCCTGACGCCCCCGCGCAGCGCGACCCGAAGGTCGCCGCGACGGTCTCGGAGATGCTGTCCACCATCGAGTCCGGCGGCCTGGACGCCGTCCGCAAGTACGCCGAGCAGCTCGACGGATTCACCGGCGCCGACCTCGAGGTCGGGAAGGCCGAGTTCGCCGCCGCGGCGCGCGACCTGCCGGCCGACCTGCGCGAGGCGCTCGACGCCGGGGCCGACCGGAGCCGGCGCTTCGCACAGATGCAGCGCGACCGGCTCGTCGACTTCGAGGAGGAGATCCTCCCCGGTCTGGTCTGCGGCCAGCGCCAGGTCCCGGTCGGCGCGGTCGGCGCCTACCTGCCGGCAGGCCGCTTCCCGCTGCTCGCCAGCGCCTTCATGACCGTGGGCGTCGCCAAGGTCGCCGGCGTCCCGAACATCGTCAGCTGCACGCCCCCGAGCAACGCCGGCGCCGCGCACCCGGCGGTCCTCTACGCCGCCCGCGCCTCGGGCGCCGAGCGCGTCTTCCAGGTCGGTGGCGTCCAGGCGCTCGCCGCCATGGCCTTCGGTCTCTTCGACGGCATCCCGCCGGCCGACATGATCGTCGGCGCAGGTAACGCCTACGTTGCCGAGGCCAAGCGCCAGCTCTACGGCCGCGTCGGCATCGACGTGCTCGCAGGTCCGTCCGAGGTCGCCGTCATCGCCGACGACACCGCGACGACCACGATGGTCGCCGCCGACCTGCTGGGCCAGGCCGAGCACGGCCCCACGTCGCCGGCCTCCCTGGTCACCACCTCCCGGCGCCTCGCCGAGGAGCTCCCGGCCGAGATCGACCGCCAGCTGGCCGGGCTCTCGACCCGCAGCGTCGCCGAGCCCGCGTGGCGCGACTACGGCTCGATCTACCTCGCCGAGGACCGCGAGACCGCCGTCGCGATCATGGACCTGCTCGCGCCCGAGCACCTCGAGGTGCTCACCGACGATCTCGACTGGTACCTGCAGAACCTCACGAACTACGGCTCGTTGTTCCTCGGTGAGTGGTCGACCGTCGCCTACGCCGACAAGGGCATGTCCGGCACGAACCACGTGCTCCCCACGGGCCGCAACGCCCGTTTCACCGGTGGCCTCTCCGTGGCCGGCTTCCTCAAGACGCTCACCTACCAGCGCTCCACGAAGGAGGCCACCGAAGCCCAGGCCCGTCCCGTCGTCACCGTCTCGAACTTCGAGCAGCTCGACGGGCACCGCGACAGCGCCCAGCTCCGGCTGGACCTGCTCGACGACTGACGTCGTGCATACGTATCACTAACCCCCTGGAGACCGTCATGACACGTCACTACATCGTGCTACCGGCCGTTGCCGCACTCGCGGCGACCGCCGTGCTCGCGTCCGGGTGCTCGGCCGGCAGCCGCGTCGCCTCCGAAGACGCCACCAAGGTCGCGTGCGACATCAAGACCGACAAGCCCATCACCGCCAACGTCCTCGCCTACAACTCGACGGCGATCGACCCCTACACGAACACGATGGTGCAGAGCTGCACCAAGGGTGACGTGACCCTCAAGCATCGGCCCATCGACTTCGCGGGCCAGATCCAGAAGACCACGGCGACCCTGGCGGAGGACAGCGGCACCTACGACATCGTCGAGACCTACGGGTTCGCCCTCCCCGACCTCGCCGCCCAGAAGAAGCTGGTGCCGCTCGACGGTCTCATCGAGAAGTACTCCGACAAGTACGCCCTCGACGAGATCAACGCGGACATGACCAACGGCATGTCGTACGACGGCAAGACCTACGCGTTGCCGATGCAGGCGCAGACGTACGTCATGTCCTATCGCAAGGACATCTTCGACAAGCTCGGCCTGAAGCCGCCGACGACGTTCGAGGAGCTGCGCGCGGTCGCGAAGAAGATCCAGGACTCCGGCGAGGTGAAGTACCCCCTCGCTCTGCCGTGGCTGGCCAGCAGCGACATCGCGACGGCGTACGACTCGGTGATGGGCAGCCTGGGCGAGAACCTCACCGACCCCAAGGCGAAGACCGCCAACCTCGACTCGCCGACGTCGATCAAGGCGCTGGAGGAGATGCGGTCGCTGCTGCCCTACATGGACCCGGAGGTCACCACCTTCGACCAGCCGGCGGTCCAGCAGCAGATGTACAACGGCTCCGCGGCGATCTCCATCATGTTCTCGGGCCGGATGAACGACCTCACCATGACCTCGAACTCCCAGTACGCCGAGAAGACGGCGTTCGCACCGCCGCCGGCCGTCGAGAAGGGCGGCACGCTGTTCAACACGCTGTCGATCGACGGCTGGTCGATCCCGGCGAACACCGAGGTCGACGAGGAGGCGCTGTTCCAGATGATGGCCGCCTCGGTCAGCCCCAAGGCCTCACGCGCGGCAGTGCCGGCCTCCTATCCGGCTCGCGAGGGAATGGTCGACTCGGACAGCAGCCCGTTCGCCGACGCCTCGAACGAGGCGATCAAGAGCGCGCCTGCGACCGAGCCGTACCCGTGGACCTCGCGGATCAGCATCGCGGTCACCCCGACCATCGCGAAGATCATCCTCGGTGAGATCAGCGTCGAGGACGGCGCGGCGAAGATGCAGAGCACCGCGACCAAGATCTTGGCCGACTACCGCTGACCATCGTCTCGTGGGGCGGCCCACGGCCGTTCGACACTGCACTGAGCAGGTGAGGAGAAACTGTGCGACGACGCGACTTCTGGGTGCTGATGGCTCCCAGTCTGGTGGTGATGTTCGGCCTGCTGGCCTACCCTCTCTACCGCACGATCCGGTGGAGCTTCGAGCGCGTGCAGTACGGCGCGGACGGCACCTGGGTGGGGCTGGACAACTACCGGGAGGCGCTCAGTGACCCGCGGCTGATCCACGCCACCGTGTTCACCGTCGGGCTGACCCTCGTCGCCAGTCTTCTCCTGGTGGTGCTGGGGTATTGGCTGGCCTATCTGGTCAACCAGCTGGGCCGGACCAAGCCGATCGTGCTCGGCATCCTGCTGATCTCCTACGTCGTCCCGCAGATCGTCGGTGCGACGATGTTCTCCTGGTTGTTCAACTCGAACTTCGGCGGGATCGTCAACCACCTGGTCACCGAGATCACGGGCACGGAGATCCTGTGGTTCACCGATCCGTGGGCGAACCGGGTCGTCATCCTGCTCAACGTGCTCTGGTTCATGCTCCCGTTCGCGATGATGGTGATCATCGCGGGCCTCCAGGGCGTGCCCCACGAGACGATGGAGGCCGCGCGGATCGACGGAGCGCGCGGCTGGCGCATCCACTGGCACGTCATCGTGCCCAGCATCCGGGGCGTGCTCGGGTTCGTGTGCCTGATCTCCGTGATGGACATCCTGCGGGTCTTCGACGCGCTGATCCCGCTCTCGCCACAAGCGGTCGGGATCGGCAACGAGTCGATCATGCTCTACATCTACAACGTCGCCTTCCACGACGGTGGCCAGCAGCTCGGCCTGGGAAGCGCCATCAACGTGCTGCTGATCGTGCTGATCGTGGTCATGCTCTTCCCCTTCATCCGCGACACGGCCCGAGAGGCGAACCAGTGATGACCCCGAGCCGACTCCTCACGTCCAAGAAGGTCTTCATCGGCAGCCTGCTCCTCGTCGTCTGCCTGATGATGCTCTCGCCGGTGCTGTGGACCGCGATCACCGTCTCCAAGCCGACGAACGTCGCCTTCCTCAACCCGCCGACGTTCACCTGGGACCCGAGCTTCCGGGCCTTCGTCGACCTGTGGGAGACCACGACCTTCCACCAGTACCTCCTCAACACGATCGTGGTCGCCGTCATCAGCACGGTGCTCGCCCTCGTGCTCGGGATCCCGGCTGCGTACGCCCTCTCCCGGTGTCCGGGCTGGGTGGCCGCGGGGCTGCTGATCCTGGCGCTCGTCTTCCGCGCGCTGCCGCGGTTCTCGGTGCTGCTGCCGATGTATGAGATCTCCAAGCAGATCGGGATCTACGACACCAACCTGGCGGTGGCGCTGGCTCTGGTGGCGATCAACCAGCCGTTCAGCATCTGGCTGCTGCGCAACTTCTTCGCCGCGATCCCGCGCTCGCTCGACGACGCGGCGATGCTGGACGGCTGCTCGCAGTTCCAGGTGCTGCGCAAGGTGATGGTCCCGCTGATGGGGCCCGGCATCATCACCGCCGGACTGTTCATCTTCCTCTTCGCCTTCCAGGAGTACCTCACGGCGCTGATCCTCAGCGACGTCAACGCCGGGACCGTGCCGGTCTTCATCTCGACCCAGCTGGGTCAGACGCTGCCGCTGCTGCAACAGGCCGGAGCGGCGGCGATGCTGCTCACCTTCCCGGTGATCGCCTTCGCGTTCGTGGCCCAGAAATACCTCGTGGCCGGTCTCAACGCCGGCTCCGTCAAGGGATGACGGCGGCCGCCGAGCGGGAACCCCTGGTCCTGCTGCCCGGCATGGGGTGCTCACCCCGGCTGTGGGCAGGGGTCCGGGCCGCTCTCCCGACCCACGAGACACTCGTCGAAGAGATCGACGACCCGGACCTCGACGCCTGCGTGGCCACGCTGCTCGGCACCCTCCCCGACCGGTTCGCGCTCGCCGGCCTGAGCCTGGGCGGGATCGTCGCGATGGCCCTGGTCCGGTCAGCACCGGAACGGGTCACCCGGCTGTGCCTGATGGACACGAACGCCCGGCCCCCGACCGACGCCCAGCGCACGGCCTGGGACCAGCAGATCGCGACTCTCTCGGCAGGCGGCTCGGCCGCCGAGCTGCAGTCCGGCCTGCTCGAGGTGCTGCTGGGTCCGGCGGCCGACGAGGACGCCGCCACCGAGACGCTGCTGATGGCCGAGGAGGTCGGTGCGGAGAGGTACGTCCGGCAGCTCCGGCTCCAGGGCACTCGGCGTGACGAGCGCCCCGGGCTGGTCGAGGTCCGGGTGCCGACGCTGGTGGTGGCCGGATCCGACGACGCGCTCTGCGGGCTGGACCGTCACCAGGAGATCCACGACCTCGTGCCCGGATCCCGGCTCGAGGTCCTGCCCGACACCGGCCACCTCTCCCCGCTGGAGCGGCCGGCACAGATCGCGACGATCCTCGAGGAGTGGCTCGACTCATGAGCGGCACGGAGTGGTGGCGTACGGCCGTCGTCTATCAGGTCTACCTACGCTCGTTCGCCGACGGGAACGGCGACGGCATCGGCGACATCGCGGGCCTGCGGGACCGGTTGCCCTACCTGCGCGACCTCGGTGTGGACGCGATCTGGATCAACCCGTGGTATCGCTCGCCGCAGGCCGACGCGGGCTACGACGTCGCCGACTACCGCGAGATCGAACCGGCGTACGGCACCCTCGGCGAGGCCGAGGCGATGCTGTCGGAGGCTCACGCCGCCGGCCTCCGTGTGCTCCTCGACATCGTGCCGAACCACACCTCCTCGGAGCACCCGTGGTTCCGGGCCGCGCTGGCCGGCGACGAGGACGCCCGGCGTCGCTACGTCATCCGCCCGGGCCGGGGCCACCACGGCGAGGAGCCGCCCAACAACTGGCAGAGCCTGTTCGGCGGGCCGGCCTGGACGCGGATGCCGTCCCGTCCGGGCGCGGAGACGACCGAGTGGTATCTCCACCTGTTCGCTCCCGAGCAGCCCGACCTCGCCTGGGACGACGCCGACGTGGTCGCCGACTTCGAGGACGTGCTCGCCTTCTGGTTCGACCGCGGGGTCGACGGCTTCCGCATCGACGTGGCGCACGGTCTCGCGAAGCACCCCGACCTGCCCGACGGCGGCGACTTCCCGCCCGGCGACTACCGGCACCCGGCCTGGGACCAGGAGGCGGTGCATCCGATCTACCGCGGCTGGCGGGCCGTCGCCGACCGCTACCCCGACCGGGTCTTCGTCGCCGAGGCCTGGGTCGCCGACAACGAGCGTCTCGCTCGCTACCTGCGGCCCGACGAGCTCCACACGGCGTTCCAGTTCGACTTCCTGCACGCGCCGTTCCGGGCCGACGTGCTGCGCCCGACGATCGAGAGCGCGCTCTCCGCGGCGGCCGCGGTCGGTGCACCGAGCACCTGGGTGCTCTCGAACCACGACGTCGTACGCCACGTGACCCGCTTCGCGCGCCACCAGCCCGACCACGCCGTCGCGAGCACGTGGGAGCAGGAGCGCTGGCTCGCCGAGGCTGCCGATCTCGAGGTCGGCACGCGCCGGGCACGGGCGGCGGCGCTGGTGACCCTCGGGCTGCCGGGCACCGCCTACCTCTACCAGGGCGAGGAGCTCGGGCTTCCCGAGGTCGAGGACATCCCCGACGCGGACCGTCGGGACCCGATCTGGTCCCAGTCGGGCGGCACCCGGCCCGGGCGGGACGGCTGCCGGATCCCGCTCCCGTGGTCGGGAGTGACGCCGCCGTACGGATTCAGCCCGCCCGGGACCACCGACCGCACCTGGCTGCCGATGCCGAAGGATTGGGACGCCCTCACCGTCGAGGCGCAGCAGGGCGAGCCGGACTCGATGCTCGAGCTCCACCGCCGTGCGATCGCGCTCCGGAGGCACCGGCTGACGGGCTCTGCCTCGTTCGCGTGGCTGCCCGCACCCGAGGGGGTCCTGGCGTTCGCCCGCGGCCCTGTCCAGGTGTGGCTCAACACCTCCGCCGACCCGGTCGACCTGCCGGCCGGCGCCGAGGAGATGCTTCGGTCCTCGGGCACGGCGGGCCGCCTGGGCCCGGACGAAGCCGTGTGGCTCCGCCCGGGCTCGGACGGCGAGAGCTGACGAGCTAGGGGATCCGCAGCCCCTGAAGGGTGCTCATCACGGCGGCCGCGATGTTGTGGACCACCAGCTGGGCACCGTCGTCGTGGGCGGCGACGCCGGCCTGCGGCGTACCGACGATGTCGGCGCGGATCTTGCCCTGTCGCTCCGCCGCGGCGGCAACGGCAGCGAGGGACTCCGCGACGCTCGGGTCGCCGGGCCCCGAGGAGGCGCCCAGGTCGGCGACGCCGACCAGATAGCCGTCGACGCCGTCGACGGCCAGGATCTCCTCGGCATTGCGTACGCCGCGAGGTGACTCGATCATCACGATGACCAGCGTCTCCGCCGACATCCGGGAGCGATGCGCCTCCGCGTCGGCGGTGCCGAACCCGCCCGCCCGCGGGTAGGTGGCGAAACCGCGACGACCCCGGGGTGGGTAGTGTGCGCTCGCGACCACCTGGCGAGCCTGCTCGGCGTCGTCGACGTGCGGGACCACGATGCCCTGGGCGCCCTGGTCGAGCGCGCGGAGGACGAGCCCGTCCTCGCGCTCGCCGGTGCGCACCAGGACACCGACGCCGTGCGCCTCCGCGAACGCGATGTGCTGCCGCAGCGGGACGACGTCGGGCGGACCGTGCTCGCAGTCGATGACGACGAAGTCCAGCCCCGCGACCCCGATCATGTCGACCAGGTCCTCGCACGGCATGCGTACGATGCCGCCGACCAGCTGCTCCCCGGCCTCGAGCCGGCCCCGGAGCGCCGCGCTCATGCGACCATCCCGGCCGACAGGTCGATGTCGGCACCGGTCATGCCGCGCATGCCCAGCAGGCACACGAGCGCACGGCCGACCTCGTCCTCGGTCACCATCCGGCCCATCGCGGCGCGTCCGACGAAGGCCGCGCGGGCCTCGTCGTAGCTCGTGCCGGTGCGTTCCGCCTCCAGGGTGAAGTTGCGGTGCATCCGCTCGCTGTCGACCGGCCCCGGGGAGAGCGCGTTGACGCGTACGCCCGACCCGCCCGTCTCGAAGGCCAGCGTCGAGGTCAGCCCGAGCACGGCCATCTTCGAGGCGGCGTACGGTGTCCGGCGCTCCAGCGGACGCTTGCCCGAGACCGAGGCGAGGTTGACGATGTCGCCCTCACCGCGCGCCAGCATCGCGGGCAGGAACGCGCGGCACATCAGGTAGGTGCCCCGCACGTTGACCGCGAAGACGTCGTCCCACTCCTGCGGCCTCACCTCGGTCAGCGGGGCGACCGGACCGGGCACGCCGGCGTTGTTGACCAGCACGGAGACCTCGGCCGACGCCAGCCGGTCGGCGAGCCGGGCCACCGAGTCGGGATCGGCGACGTCGCACGTCTCCGCGCGGGCCGCCGGACCGATCGCCGCGGCGGTCACCCGGAGCGGTTCGGCCCGCCGGCCGACCAGGACGACGGCGGCACCGGCGCCCACCAGGTGCCGCGCCATCGCGGCGCCCAGTCCGGTGCCACCGCCGGTCACGATCGCGGTCCGGCCGGCGATCTCAGGCATGCTCGAGCTCATCGCCACCTGCTCAGGAAGGCTGGGCCGCACCGACGACCTCCTCGATCCAGGGGAACGACTCACCGCCGTGCCGCCAGGCGCGTACGTCGCCGGAGCGGGCGTGCCCCTCGAAGAGCTCCACCCGGGCCGCACGACCGCAGACGCGGCCGAGCTCGGCGCTGGAGGCGGTGTCGGAGATCTGCTGGTAGGTGACGGTCTTGAGGTATTTCCCGACCCACAGGCCTCCGGTGTAGCGCGCGGCCCCCAGGGTGGGCAGCACGTGGTTGGTCCCGATGACCTTGTCGCCGTAGGACACACAGGTCTCCTCGCCCAGGAAGAGCGCGCCGTAGTTCGACATCTTCTCCAGCGCGTCGCGCGGCTCGGCGGTGAAGACCTGGACGTGCTCGGAGGCGTAGGAGTCCGCCACCTGCCACAGCTCCTCGATGTCGTCGACGACGACCACCTGGCCGTGGTCGCGCCAGGCCGGCTCGGCGAAGTCCTTGGTCGACATGCCGGGCAGGATCTCCTCGACCAGGCGGATGACCTCGCTGCCCAGCGCCTCGCTGGTGGTGACGAGCACCGCCGGGGAGTCGGGGCCGTGCTCGGCCTGGGAGAGCAGGTCCACCGCGGTGGTGAACGCATCGGCGGTCTCGTCGGCCACCACAAGGATCTCGGTCGGGCCGGCGAACAGGTCGATGCCGACCTCGCCGAAGAGCTCGCGCTTCGCCTCGGCGACGTAGGCGTTGCCGGGGCCGGCGATCAGGTTGACGGGGGTCATCGTCTCGGTGCCGAGGGCCATCGCCGCGACCGCCTGGACGCCGCCGAGGATGTGGATCTCGTCGGCGCCGGCCATGTGCATCGCCGCGACCGTCGCGGCCGGGATCTCGCCACGGATCGGCGGCGTGCAGGCGACGACGCGCTGCACGCCGGCGGCCTTGGCGGTCACGATCGTCATGTGGGCCGAGGCGGTCAGCGGGTAGCGCCCACCCGGGATGTACGCCCCGACGGCGTCGATCGGGACATGGCGATGTCCGAGGCGTACGCCGGGAAGCGTCTCGACCTCGATGTCCTGCATCGAGGCGCGCTGGGCCTCGGCGAAGCCGCGCACCTGTGCCTGCACGAAGGCGATGTCCTCGATCACCTGCGCCGGCAGCGTGGCGACGATGTCGTCGATCTCGGCCGGGGTGAGTCGGAACGACTCGGGCGTCCAGCCGTCGAACTTGTCGGAGTAGTCACGTACGGCCGCGTCACCGCGCCGACGGATGTCGCTGATGATCGCGCTCACCCGCTCGGCGACCGTCCGCTGGGCCTCGTCGTTGAACGTCTTCGGGGTCGCCGACTTCAGGTGTCGCGCCATGCCGCTGCCTCTTTCGGGGAATCAGTAGGGAATACGTATTCCTTACATTAGAGTGGTCAGGGACGAGGGCGTCAAGGGTCGAAGTGCGGAAGCCTTGGCAGGACCCACCGCCGTTATGCTCGAACCCCAGATTCACGGAGGAGACACACGCGTGGTCACAAGTCATGACGTCGCCCGGTTGGCCGGCGTCTCCCAGGCGACGGTGTCCCGGGCACTGCGCGACGACCCCAAGGTGGCCCTGGACACCAAGGAGCGGGTGAGGTCGGCGGCGATCACGCTCGGCTACTCGCCGAACCCGATCGGCCGCGCGCTCGCCGTGGGGCGCTCGACCAGGGTCGGGCTGGTCGTCACCGACCTGGAGAACCAGTTCTACTCCTACGTGATCTCGCCGATGCACCGCGAGCTCGAGAAGCACGGCTACGAGCTCCTGCTGATCACCGAGTCCTCCGAGCAGGCGCCGGTCGCCGACCTCGTCGCCGGAGCCGGGCTGTGCGGTGTCGTCCTCGCCACCACCACGCTCGACTCCGTGCTCCCCGTGCGACTCGCCGACCGCGGGATCCCGTTCGTCTACTTCAACCGCACCACTCCCAACGTGCCCGCCGACTCCGTGACGGTGGACCCGGCTCCCGGCCTGGAGAAGCTCGTCGACGATCTCGTACGCCTGGGCCACACCCGCGTGGGCGCGGTCTTCGGTCCGGTCAACACCAGCACCGGCGAGGAGCGCGAGCAGGCACTGCGCCACATCCTCGACGACCAGGGGCTGACCCTGGCCCGCAAGCACGTCCGCCGCGGCCCGTTCGAGTTCGGCACCGGCCGCGACGCGATGCAGGAGCTGCTGGACCTCGACGACCCGCCGACCGTGGTGATCTGCGGCAACGACGTCGTGGCGCTGGGCGCGCTCAACACGGCGGTCGAACGCGGCGTACGGGTGCCGGAGGAGGTCTCGATCGTCGGCTTCGACGATCTGCCGACCTCCGCGTGGCCGCTGGTGCGGCTGACCACCGTCGCCTACGACCTCGAGGCGATGTCACGGCAGGCCGCGCGCCTGCTCGTCGAGCGGGTCGAGAGCGGCGAGTCGGTCGAGGCGGGCGGCGTGCACACCGCCCGCTTCGACACCAGCTACGTCCCGCGGGCGACGCTGGGCCGCGTCGAGGGCTGAGCACGAACCTCGCCGGGTTGCTCGGCGAGAACCCTTGCGGGCCTCGTGTGCATACGCATACAGTCTTTGCGTACTGATCATTTCGTACGAGGAGAGACATGACGCTGAAGCCGGTCGCCTACGAGCCGTTCACCGATCCCGACGACTTCATCCGGGAGGTGACGGACCTGATCTGGGTGCAGCGCGACATCTCCTTCATCGAGGACAACTACGAGCCGGACTCGATCGTCCACGGCGGCCTGGGCACCACGCTCGACCGCGACGGCGTGATCGCCGGGAGCCTCATGCGGATCGCCGAGACCCCCCAGCACGTCGGCCAGGCGGAGGACGTGATCTGGGAGGCCCGCGGCGACGACGCCTTCCTCAGCTCCCACCTCGTCTTCAGCAGTGACGAGCACCTGGTCGACGGCGTGCCGCGGCGGATCCGGAGCCGCACGGTCGCCAACTGTCTCTACCGCCGCGGCCGGATGGTCGAGGAGTGGGTCGCCCGCGACACCCTCGCCCAGGCGCTGCAGCGGGGTATCGACCCCGACGAGGCCGCCGAGCAGGTCGTCTTCCAGGGGTTCACCGGCTCCTGGCTCGAGGAGCCCCCGGCCGACGTGCTCGCCGCCGGTGACAGCGGGCCGCGCCCCGACGACCACCGCAAGGAGTGCGAGATGGTCCTCGAGATGATCGAGGAGGTCTGGAACAAGCGCCGACTCAACAAGGTCCAGGACTACTTCGTGCGCGACCTGTTCCTGCAGACGGTCGGCGACGAGACCATCGTGCGTCCCGACGGCTACCAGCGCGACCTGCTCGGGCTGATCGCGCCGTTCCCCGACGCCACCTTCGCCGTACGCGACGTCCAGACCAACGACGCCGAGCGCTACGCCGGCCTGCGCATCGCCGTGCTGTGGCAGATGAAGGGCACCTACAACGGGGTGCCCCGCTACGGCGCGCTCACGAACCAGCCCGTCGACCTGATCGGCGTCTCGCAGTTCCTGATCCAGGACGGACGGATCGTCCGCGAGACCCGCGTCTACGACGACATCGCGCTGCGGGCGCAGATCAACAGCATGCGCAGCGACAGCGACACCGCGATCAACACCAACATCTACTGACGCGACCCCGCCTCCCCGCGCGGGAGAGAAGAAGGGAACAGAATGACCGTGTCCACCACGGACTCCACCACGGACGCAGACACCGTGAGCGACCTGCGCGAGCGGACGATCCTGCGCACCGACTGGGTGCCCTGCAAGGCCGCCTTCATCGACTGCCGGACGCCCGGCTCGGACCGCAAGGACAACTACTCCTTCATCGGTCCGGGTGTCTCCCAGAACCCCGACCAGGTCGTCAACCTCACCGAGCCGCACGGGTTCAACCTGGGTGCGGCCGGGATGCCGAACGGCACGACCAACAGCCTGCACCTGCACTTCACCGCTGAGGTGTTCATCAACTTCGACGGTGACTACCGGCTGCGGTGGGGCGCCGACGGCGACCAGGGTGAGTACGTCACCACCGACGGTGATGTCATCTCCGTCCCGAGCTGGGTGTTCCGGGGCTTCACCAACGAGGGCGCCGACGAAGGCGTGCTCCTGACCGTCCTCGGCCACGACGACACCGGCGGCATCATCTGGGGTCCGCGGGTCCTCGAGGACGCCGCCGGCCACGGGCTCTACCTCACCGCCGAGAACCAGCTCATCGACACGGTGGCCGGTGACGCCGCACCCGACGGGGTGCCGCTGATCAAGCCGATGCCGCAGGCGGAGATCGACCAGCTCGACGCGTTCACGCCCGAGCAGTTCCGGCAGCGCGTCGTGACGCCCGGCGACCGCACCTGGGTCAGCGAGCCGTTCCTGTGCTCGGTGCTCCCCGGCGCCGGCGTCGAGCTCAGCCCCGTGATCGGCTACGGCATGGTCGAGGACCGCCGAGCCGTGCCGCACCTGCACGAGCCGCACACCTTCAACCTCGCCTGGCTGCGCGGCCGGGAGGGCGAGGCGATGCTCCGGCACCGTCACGACCACACCCAGGTGGTCACGGCCAAGGCCGGCACCTGGGAAGTCACCCTCGACACCGGCGACGGCGAGGAGACCGTACGCCTCGGCAAGCTCGACTCGCTCTCCGTGCCCGCCGGCGCGTGGCGTACGTTCCACGTCGCCGACGCCACGACGGACAACCCGGCCGAGCCCGGCACCGCCGAGCTGCTGGTCGTCAACGGCGGCGACGGCCGCGTACGTCTGGAGTGGGCCGACGAGGTCGTGGCGGACGCCCGCGAGGCCGGCCGGGTCATCGACCCGAACGGCTATGTCGCCCCGGCCGCGGTGCTCGCCGCGGCCACGCTCGACGACTGAGAGAACGACGTCCGCTCCCTCCCCTCATAGGGGAGCGGTCAGAGGTAGAGCTCCGGCCTCCGGTCGGCCAGATGGTCGTCGGCGAGGACCTCGTCGAGGTCCACGTCGGCGACCAACAGCTCTTCCTCGGTGCCGGCCGCGGCCAGCACCTGGCCGGTGCGGGAGCAGATGACGCTGCGCCCGCCGTAGGTGTGCAGGGCGTCGCTGCCGCACTGGTTGGCGTAGACGACCGCGATGCGGCTCTCGAGCGCCCGCGCCGGCACCAGCACCTCCGGCACGTGCTCGCTGCCGACCGGGTTGGCGGTCGGCACGAGCAGCAGCCGTGACCCGGCGACCGCAAGGCGGCGTACGGGCTCGGGGAACTCGACGTCGTAGCAGATCAGCATCCCCACCGGGTCTCCGTCGAGCTCGACCGGCTCCGGGGCCACGTCGATGGCGTCGAACTGGGCGGCGTCGGTGCCACCCCAGAGATGGGTTTTGCGGTGGACCCCGCACAGCGTGCCGTCCGGCGCGACCAGCGCCGCCGAGTTGTAGACCTTCTCCCCGGCGAGCTCGGGAAACCCGTAGGCGATCGCGATCCGGTGCCGTTGCGCGATCCGAGCCACCTCTGCGTACGTCGCCCCGTCGGCCGGCTCGGCCAGGCGGTGCACCTGCTCGGGACCGATCGCATACCCGGTGGTGACCATCTCGGGCGCCACCAGCACCGCGGCGCCGGCCTCGGCGGCGCGCCCGCAGACGTCGTCGAGGCGGGCGAGGTTGCGCTCGACGTCGAGCTGGTCGGGGGCGCACTGCCAGGCGGCGATCCGGAGGGGGTCCGGCGACGTGGTGCTCATGGGGCCATCCTTCCATCACCGCGTCACGAGCGGGCGACGGACTGAGCGCCGACATCGATCGGGTCGCCATCGGGTCGACGTCGGGAAATCGCCTCCCGACCGGCACCGTCAGGTCTAGCCTGCAAGGTGATCCTCACCCCACGGCCCAGGAGCAGCGATGAGCACTGACGTCCCCAGATTCGACCGACGGCGCCTGCTCGGAGCCGCCGCGGCAGGCGCGGCAGCGGCTCCGCTCCTCGCGGGTCCGGCAGACGCGACCGCGGCGCGCACGGCTGCGGCACCCGCTCCGCTCGGCCGTGGGCGAGCGGTCACCACCGGCGCCGACCGGGCCGCCGACGACGGCTGGTCGACACTGGCCGGCGTGCGGGTCGGCGTCATCACCAACCCCACCGGCGTGCTCCGCAACCTGCGCAACATCGTCGACGAGATGCACGAGTCGGGCGAGGTGGAGATCGCCGGAGTCTTCGGCCCCGAGCACGGCTTCCGTGGCACCGCGCAGGCGGGCGGATCGGAGGGCACCTTCATCGACGAGCGCACCGGCCTGACCGTCTACGACGCCTACGGCGCCGACGTCGCGAAGATGACCGAGATGTTCACGACGGCCGACGTGGAGACGGTCGTCTTCGACATCCAAGACGTCGGCTCGCGGTTCTACACCTACATCTGGACCATGTGGACAGCGATGCAGGCGGCGGTGGCGACCGACAAGCGCTTCGTGGTCCTCGACCGCCCCAACCCCGTGGGCGGCACCGCGCGCGGGCCGATGATGACCGCGGCGTACACCTCGGGCGTCGGCGCCCGCGAGATCGTGCAGCAGCACGGGATGTCGGTCGGCGAGCTGGCCCGCTTCTTCGACGGGGAGTTCCTCGAGGAGCACGCCGGCGGGCGGCTGACCCACCTCGACGTCGTCGAGGTCTCCGGCTGGCGGCGAAAGACGTTGTACGCCGACACCGGGCTCGACTTCGTCATGCCGAGCCCCAACATGCCCACCTCCGACACCGCCCTGGCCTACCCCGGCACCTGCATGTTCGAGGGCACCAACCTCTCCGAGGGCCGCGGCACCACCAAGCCGTTCGAGCTGATCGGGGCGCCGTTCGTCGACCATCGTTGGGCGGCGAGGCTGGAGGAGGCCGACCTTCCGGGCGTGACCTTCCGCGAGGCGTACTTCAACCCGTCGGTCAACAAGTTCGCCGGCGAGGTCTGCGGCGGCGTACAGGTGACGATCCAGGACCGTGACCGCTTCGACCCGGTCCGCACCGGCGTCGAGATGCTGGTCGCCGCGAAGGCTCTCTACCCGGAGTTCGCCTGGCGGCAGGACTCCTGGGACACCGCCCGCCCCTTCTGGATCGACAAGCTCACCGGCTCCACCAGGATGCGTACGCAGATCGACGACGGCGCCTCCGGCGACGACGTCGAGGCCGCCTGGCGCGACGAGCTGGCCACCTTCGACGCCACCCGCCGGAAATACCTCATCTACCGCTGACCGCGTCGAGTCGGCGCACCCTGACGAGATTCATCGCCGAGTCGGCTCGTTCTAACGAGCCGACTCGACGCGAATTTCGGTCAGGACGAGCCGACTCGGCGTTTATCTGGCGGGGGCGAGCTGGGGGTCGAGGCGCTCGGCGGAGAGCAGGTGGTTGATGACGACGGCCGCACAGCCGACGACGCCGGTGGAGTCGGCGTGGGTGGACGGCACGAAGGTCAGGTCGCGGGTGGCGAGGGCGGTCGATCGCGCGTAGACGGTCTCGCGCACGCCGGCGGTGAAGAGGTCGAAGGCGGCGGCCATGTCGCCACCGACGACGACCACCTCCGGGTTGAGCAGGTTGATCGCGATCGCCAGCACCTCGCCGAGCTGGCGCCCGGACTCGCGCAGCAGCCCCCGGGCGATCGCGTCGCCGGCCAGGGCGGCGGCAACCAGATCCCGGATGTGACCTGCGGATACGCCGGAGTCGACCAGTCCCTGGGTGAGCGCCCAGCCGGCCGCAACCGTCTCCAGGCATCCGGTCGCACCGCACCGGCACGGGCGATCTCCGGCGGCTTCGACGCGGGTGTGGCCGATCTCGCCGGCCGCGCCGGCGTGGCCACGCAGCACCCGGCCGTCGGCGATGACGGCCAGGCCGAGACCGGTCGAGGCCTTCACCACGAGCGCGTCACGCGGGTGCAGTCCGTTGCCGAACAGCTCGGCAGTGGCCAGCGCGTCGGTGTCGTTGACGAGCACGAGCGGGCCGTCGGTGAGACGGTCGAAGTAGGGGTCGAGCGCCACGCCGTCCCACCCGCGCATGACCGGTGAGTCGACCGAGACCAGACGGGCCGGGTCGACGACACCGGGCAGGCTCATGCCGACGCCGAGCACCGGCGGCTCGATGCCTTCCAGGAGGGCCCCGAGCCGGTCGGTCACCTCCGGCATGAGCGCGTCGGCGGCGATGCCGACCTCGTGGTCACGGGTGTCTCCGGCGAGCTCACGGCCGTCGAGGTCGAAGACGGCGAGCTGGCTGCGCGAGCGTCCGATCGCCACCGCCAGCACCACCCCGGCGTCGGCGTTGAACGTCAGCGCGCCCGGCGGCCGGCCACCGGTGGAGGCGAGCTCCTCGCCGGTGAGGATCAGCCCGGCGTTCACCAGAGCCGAGACCCGTGAGACGACGGCCGTGCGCGACAGGCCCGTCTCCTTCTGGAGGTCGCTGCGGGTCGAGGCGCGTCCCGAGCGCACCAGAGCAAGGACATCGGCGGCAGTCGTCATCTCGGGCATGGGGTGAAGCGTACGCCTCTTATGTTTTTGGAGTACATAAGAGTTACTTGTATCGATCCAAAGATCATGGGATTGTGTGCCAAAGCACACTGCCTTTGGAGGGTTCGTGACCGTTTCCCCGATCGTCGCCGACGTCACCGCTCGACTCATCGAACGGTCCGCCGCCACGCGAGCCGACTATCTGGCCCGCGTCGCCGCCGCCCGCGCGACCGGGCCGGCCCGCGGGCGCCTCGCCTGCAGCAACCTGGCGCACGGCTTCGCAGCCGCGTCGGCACCGGCCAAGGCCGAGCTCAAGGTCGTCACCCCCGCCGCGAAGCCCAACGTCGCGATCGTGACCTCCTACAACGACATGCTCTCCGCGCACGCGCCGTACGAGACCTACCCGCCGCTGCTGAAGGCGGCCGTGATGCGCGCCGGTGGGCTCGCGCAGGTCGCCGGCGGCGTACCCGCGATGTGCGACGGCATCACCCAGGGTCGCGACGGCATGCAGGTCTCCCTCTTCTCCCGCGACGTGATCGCGATGTCGGCCGGGATCGCCCTCTCCCACGACATGTTCGACGCGGCCCTGATGCTCGGGGTCTGCGACAAGATCGTGCCGGGCCTGCTGATCGGCGCCCTCTCCTTCGGCCACCTGCCGACCGTCTTCGTGCCGGCCGGCCCGATGTCGTCGGGCCTGCCCAACAAGGACAAGGCCCGCGTACGCCAGAGGTACGCGGCGGGCGAGGCCTCCCGCGAGGAGCTGCTCGAGGCCGAGGCCGCCAGCTACCACTCGCGCGGCACCTGCACCTTCTACGGCACCGCCAACTCCAACCAGCTGCTGATGGAGGTGCTCGGCCTGCACCTGCCGGGCTCCTCGTTCGCCTCGCCCGACACGCTTCTGCGCGGCGCGCTCACCAAGGCCGCCGCCGCCCGGGCGACCGAGCTCGCGCTCGAGGGCGCTCCTGGCGTGGGCGAGATGATCGACGAGAAGTCGATCATCAACGCCTGTGTCGCCCTGCTCGCCTCCGGTGGCTCGACCAACCACACCATGCATCTGGTCGCCATCGCCCGAGCGGCCGGGATCCAGCTGACCTGGTCCGACATCGCCGACCTCTCCCCGGTCGTGCCGCTGCTCTCCCGGATGTATCCCAACGGCTCCGCCGACGTGAACCACTTCCATGCCGCCGGCGGCGTCGGCTTCCTGATCCGTACGCTGCTGGCGGCCGGGCTCATGCACGAGGACGTCTCCACGATCCTGGGCCGCGGCCTGTCGGCCTACACCCAGGAGTCGCGGCTCAACCGCGACGGCGAGGTCGAGCTGGTCGAAGGTGCGCCGACCTCGGGCGACCCCGACGTGCTGCGACCGGCCGACGACCCGTTCGCTCCCGATGGTGGCCTGCGGGTGCTGCACGGCGATCTCGGCACCGCCGTCATCAAGACCTCGGCGGTGGCGCCCGAGCATCGCGTGGTCTCCGCGCCGGCGATGGTCTTCGACGACCAGGCCGACTTCCTCACCGCCTTCTCGGAGCATCGCCTCGACGGGCGCGACTTCGTCGCGGTGATCCGCTACCAGGGCCCCGCGGCCAACGGGATGCCCGAGCTGCACAAGCTCACCCCGGCCCTCGGGGTGCTGCAGGACCGTGGCCAGCACGTCGCCATCGTCACCGACGGCCGCATGTCCGGTGCCTCAGGCAAGGTGCCGGCCGCCATCCACGTCACCCCCGAGGCCGCTCTCGGCGGGCCGCTCGCCCGGGTGCAGGACGGTGACATCATCACCGTCGACGCCGTCGCCGGCACCCTGTCGACCGGGGTCGACGCCGGCGAGTTCGCGCACCGTCCGACCACCGGCCGGGCGCCGCTGGACTCCGAGTGGCGCGGCACCGGTCGTGAGCTGTTCAGTGCTTTCCGGGCCACCGTAGGCTCTGCCGACACCGGCGCATCCGTCTTCCCCATCGCTCCGCTTCAGCAGAGCCCCACGCCTCAGGAGACCCCCGTCCATGTCTGACCTCACCTCCACCGACCTCTTCGACCTCTCCCCGGTGGTGCCGGTCGTCGTCGTGGACACCCTCGACCAGGCGGTGCCCGTGGCTCGAGCGCTCGCCGACGGTGGTGTGCCCGTGGTCGAGCTGACGCTGCGTACGTCGGTAGCGCTCGACGCCATCCGCGCCATCGCCGCCGAGGTGCCGGAGGTCGTGATCGGCGCCGGCACGGTGACCAGCCCGGCGCTGGCCAAGCAGGCGGCCGAGGCCGGCGCCCGGTTCCTGGTCTCGCCGGGCGCGACTCCGTCGCTGCTGGCCGCGATGCGTGAGACCGGGCTGCCGTTCCTGCCCGGCACCGCGACGGTGTCCGAGGCGCTCGCGGTGCTGGAGACGGGCCACACCGCGATGAAGTTCTTCCCGGCCGAGGCCTCCGGCGGCGCGAAGTTCCTCGGGTCGCTGCCGAGCGTGCTTCCCGATGCCCGGTTCTGCCCAACCGGCGGGATCACCCTCGCCAACGCTCCCAGCTACCTCGGGCTGGCCAACGTGGGGTGCGTCGGCGGCTCCTGGCTCACCCCGGCGGACGCGCTCGCCGCCGGCGACTGGGATCGAGTCACCGCGCTCGCCGCTGCGACTGCCGCCCTGCGCTGAGCGCCTAGCCGCGGCGCTCCGACGCGGCGAGGCGTCCTCCCCGACCACACCTCCGAGGTCCTATCCTCGTCAGCGTGACAACGACCAGCCGCCTACGACGCATGACCGGCCGCGACCCGCAGGAGGAGCATCGGGCGTCGACGCCCCTCGAGCTGCTCTTCGACCTGACCTTCGTCGTCGCGTTCGGCACGAGCGGCAACGAGCTCGCCCATCAGCTCGCGGCCGGGCACGTCACGGCGGGCATCATCGCGTTCTGCTTCGCGACCTTCGCGATCTGCTGGGCGTGGATCAACTACTCCTGGATGGCCTCGGCCTACGACACCGACGACTGGGCGTTCCGGCTGCTCACCATGGTGCAGATGGTCGGCGTGATCGTCATGGCCCTCGGTCTGCCGCA